>NZ_JCANQV010000004.1:0-64040 GCF_059553635.1 Candidatus Streptomyces philanthi | reverse complement strand
CGCGCTCCCCCGGCCCTCCGCCCTCAGAACCCCAGCTTCCGCAGCTGCTTCGGGTCGCGCTGCCAGTCCTTGGCGACCTTGACGTGGAGGTCGAGGAAGACGGGGGTGCCGAGCAGGGCCTCGATGTGCTTGCGGGAGGTCGTGCCGACCTCCTTGAGGCGCTTGCCCTTGGGGCCGATGATGATGCCCTTCTGGCTGGGGCGTTCGATGTAGACGTTGGCGTGGATGTCGAGGAGGGGCTTGTCGGCGGGGCGGCCCTCGCGCGGCAGCATCTCCTCGACGACGACGGCGATGGAGTGCGGCAGCTCGTCGCGTACGCCCTCCAGCGCGGCCTCGCGGATCAGCTCGGCGACCATGACCTGCTCGGGCTCGTCGGTGAGGTCGCCCTCCGGGTAGAGCGGGGGGCTCTCCGGCAGCAGCGGGACGAGCAGGTCGGCGAGGAGGGAGACCTGGCCGGCCCGGCGGCCGTTGCCCTCCTTGCCCGTGCCCCCGGCCTCGACGGCGGAGACGGGGACGATCTCGGCCCATTCGATGCCGAGGTCCTTGCCGAGCCGGTCGATGGCGAGGAGCTGGCCGGCCAGCGTCTTGGAGTCGACGAGGTCGGCCTTGGTGACGATGGCGACCTTGGGGGTCTTCTTGATCCCGGCGAGTTCGCCGGCGATGTAGCGGTCGCCGGGGCCGATCTTCTGGTCGGCGGGCAGGCAGAAGCCGATGACGTCGACCTCGGCCCAGGTGGTGCGGACCACGTCGTTGAGGCGCTCGCCGAGCAGGGTGCGCGGCTTGTGGAGCCCCGGGGTGTCGACGAGGACGAGCTGGGCGTCGGGGCGGTGGACGATGCCGCGCACGGTGTGGCGGGTGGTCTGCGGCCGGTTGGAGGTGATGGCGACCTTGGTGCCGACGAGAGCGTTCGTCAGGGTGGACTTGCCCGCGTTCGGGCGGCCGACGAAGCAGGCGAAGCCGGCGCGGTGCGGTACGGGGGACTCTGTACGAACGCTCATGGCGCCCATTCTCCCCGATCGCGGAGGCCGCGCCGACCAGGCCCGGGTCGGGTCAGCCGCGCGGTGCGCCCGCGGGGACGCTGGCGCGCAGGGTGCCGTCGGGGCCCGCGACCAGGACCGGGGTGGCGGGGCCGCCCAGGTCGCGGACGGCCGAGCGGTCCTCGTCGGGCACGTTCTCGGCGTCGGTGACCACGGCGGCGGCCTCCAGGGAGCGGGCGCCGCTGGCGACGGCCATGGCGACGGCGGCCTGGAGGGCGCTGAGCCGCAGCGACTCCAGGGCGACGGTGCCGGCGACGTAGGTGCGGCCGGTGTCGTCGCGTACCGCGGCGCCCTCGGGCACGCCGTTGCGGGCCCGCGCCGACCGCGCGAGCGTGATGATCTTGCTGTCTTCCGGGTCCAGCGGTGCGGCTTCGGTCATGGGCCGAGCATATGCGGGGGCGGGGCGCCACAAGGTGGCGGGGCGCCCCGCCCCCGGCTACCCGGCGACCGTGTTCCCGTCCGCGCCGTGGCCCGCTTCGGCGGTGGCGCGCACCGGCTCGCAGAGCACGGTGACGATCTTGTTGCGGCGGCCGGCCGGGGACTCGGCGGTCAGCCGCAGGGCCGCGAGGCCCGGGTCGGTGGCGTCGTGGGAGAGATCGACCTCGGCGGTGGCGCCGGCGATCGGGACGCGGCCGAGGAGCTTGGCGAGCAGGCCGCCGACGGTCTCCACGTCCTCGTCGTCGAGTTCGGACAGGCCGTACAGCTCGCCGAGGTCGCCGATGTCGAGGCGGGCGGTGACACGGTAGCGGCCGTCGCCGAGGTCCTCGACGGGCGGCAGCTCGCGGTCGTACTCGTCGGTGATCTCGCCGACGATCTCCTCCAGGATGTCCTCGATGGTGACGATGCCGGCCGTGCCGCCGTACTCGTCGATCACCACGGCGACGTGGTTGCGGTCGCGCTGCATCTCGCGCAGCAGATCGCCCGCGTTCTTGGTGTCGGGGACGAAGACGGCGGGCCGCATCACGAAGGAGACCAGCTCGCTCTCGGCGTCACGGTTGATGTGGACCTTGCGGGCGAGGTCCTTGAGGTAGACCACGCCGACGATGTCGTCCTCGTTCTCGCCGGTGACCGGGATGCGGGAGAAACCGGAGCGCAGGGCGAGGGTGAGGGCCTGGCGGATGGTCTTGAAGCGTTCGACGGAGACCAGGTCCGTGCGCGGCACCATCACCTCGCGGACGAGGGTGTCGCCGAGTTCGAAGACGGAGTGCACCATCCGGCGCTCCTCGTCCTCGATCAGCGACTCCTTCTCCGCGAGGTCGACCAGGGCGCGCAGCTCGGCCTCGGAGGCGAACGGCCCGTGGCGGAAGCCCTTGCCGGGGGTGAGGGCGTTGCCGAGGAGGATCAGCAGCCGCGGCACGGGGCCCATGATCCGGGCCAGCGGCAGCAGGACGTAGGCGGCCACGGTGGCGGTGCCCAGGGGATGCTGGCGGCCGATGGTGCGCGGGGAGACGCCGACGGCGACGTACGAGACGAGGACCATCACGGCGATGGCGACGGTCAGTGCCTCCCAGGTGCGGTCGAAGGAGCGCAGGCAGACGTAGGTGACGAGGACGCCGGCGGCCATCTCGCAGCCGACGCGGACCAGCAGTGCGACGTTGAGGTAGCGGGTGGGGTCGGCGGCGACCGCGGCGAGCTTGGCGCTGCCGCGGCGGCCCGAGCGCACCGATTCCTCGGCGCGGAAGCTCGTCGTGCGGGCCAGTCCCGCCTCGGCGCAGGCGGCGAGCCAGGCGACGACGACGAGGAGGACGGCGACGGCGATCAGTTGCGGGGTCATCCGTGGTGCCCGCTCAGGTGACGGTGGGGGCCGGGGAGGGGCCGGTCAGGCCCCGTTCGGCGCGCCATCCGTCGATGATCGCGGCCTGGAGGCCGAACATCTCGGCCCGCTCGTCGGGCTCGTCGTGGTCGTAGCCGAGGAGGTGGAGGACGCCGTGGACGGTGAGCAGTTGCAGCTCCTCGTCCATGGAGTGGCGGGTCGGCGCGTCCTCGCCCTGCTTCCTGGCGACCTCGGGGCAGAGCACGATGTCGCCGAGGAGGCCCTGCGGGGGTTCCTCGTCGTCCTTGGCGGGCGGGCGCAGCTCGTCCATGGGGAAGGACATGACGTCGGTGGGCCCCGGCAGGTCCATCCACTGGAGGTGGAGCTGCTCCATGGCCTCGGCGTCCACGACGATCACGGACAGTTCGGAGAGCGGGTGGATGCGCATCCGGGCGACGGCGTAGCGGGCGACGTCGAGGATCGCCTGCTCGTCGACTTCCGTTCCGGACTCGTTGTTGACGTCGATCGACATGGGGTGGTCGGTTCTCGCTTCTCGTGGCTGCTCAGCCGGCGGTGCGGCTGTCGTACTTCTCGTACGCGTCGACGATACGGCCCACGAGCTTGTGGCGGACGACATCGTGGCTGGTGAGGCGCGAGAAGTGCACGTCCTCGACGCCTTCGAGGATCTCCTGGACCTGGCGCAGGCCGCTCTTGGTGCCGCCGGGCAGGTCGATCTGGGTGATGTCACCGGTGATGACGATCTTGGAGTCGAAGCCGAGGCGGGTGAGGAACATCTTCATCTGCTCGGGGCTGGTGTTCTGCGCCTCGTCGAGAATGATGAACGCGTCGTTGAGGGTGCGGCCGCGCATGTAGGCGAGCGGGGCGACCTCGATCGTGCCCGCGGCCATCAGGCGCGGGATGGAGTCGGGGTCGAGCATGTCGTGCAGCGCGTCGTAGAGCGGGCGCAGATACGGGTCGATCTTCTCGTAGAGGGTGCCCGGCAGGAAGCCGAGGCGTTCGCCGGCCTCGACGGCGGGGCGGGTGAGGATGATGCGGTTGACCTGCTTGGCCTGGAGTGCCTGGACGGCCTTGGCCATGGCGAGGTAGGTCTTGCCGGTGCCCGCGGGGCCGATGCCGAAGACGACGGTGTGGCGGTCGATGGCGTCGACGTAGCGCTTCTGGTTGAGCGTCTTGGGGCGGATGGTGCGGCCGCGGTTGGAGAGGATGTTCTGGGTCAGGACCTCGGCGGGGGTCTCCGCCGCTCCCTCACCGTCCTCGGCCGCGCGCAACATGGCGATGGAGCGTTCCACTGCGTCCTCCGTCATCGGTTGTCCGGTGCGGAGCACCAGCATCATCTCGTCGAAAAGGCGTTGGACCAGGGCGACTTCCCGGGGAGCGCCGACCGCGCTGACCTCGTTGCCGCGGACGTGGATGTCGGTGGCCGGGAAGGCCCTCTCGATCACGCGCAGGAGCGAATCCCCCGATCCCAGCACCGTGACCATGGGGTGTTTGGCCGGGACGGTGAACTGGGCGCGCGCCTGCGGTTGCGTGGGTGTCTGCGTCATGGGCCGGCTCTGTGGCCTGCTCAACCCCCATCCTTCCTCGTACGAGAGATGCCCGGAGCGGGCCGGCGGTGCGGCCCGTCTCCTCGGGTACCAAGCGTACGTCGGGGCACCGACAAGCCCGAAAGTATTTGCGTACCGGGCGCCCGTCCGGGGCGGCCGCCGCGTCAGGCCGGGCGGCGGAACCCGATCGTGGGCAGGGCGCGGGCCGGCGGGGAGCAGCGGCCGGGGTCGGGCAGGACGTCGTCGAGGAAGGCGTAACGGTCGCGCAGGGCGCCGGCCGCGCCGCGGCGGGTCGGCTGCCACCAGGCGGCGATCTCGGCCCAGCCGGGGGCGGCGAGCGAGCCGCCGAACTCCTGCACCGACAGGGCGGCGCCCAGGCCGGCGAAGGAGAGGCGGTCGGCGAGCGGCCAGCCGGCCAGGGAGCCGGTGACGAACCCGGCGACGAAGACGTCCCCGGCGCCGGTCGGGTCCAGGGCGTCGACGGCGATGGCGGGGACCTCGGCGCTCTCGCCGGTGCGTCCGTCGACCGCGCAGGCGCCCTCGGAGCCCATGGTGACCACGGCGACCGGCACCAGTTCGGCGAGCTTGCGGGCGGCGGCGCGCGGGTCGGAGGTGCGGGTGTAGCGCATCGCTTCCTCGGCGTTGGGGAGGAACGCCTCGCAGTGGACGAGGTCGGCGAGGTCGGCCGGGTCCCAGCGGCCGCTCTCGTCCCAGCCGACATCGGCGAAGATCCGGCTGCCGCGGGAGGCCGCGCAGCCCAGCCACTCCTCCCGCCGTCCGGGGACGAGCGAGGCGACGCAGGCGCGGGAGGGCGGCGGGCAGCCCGGCGCGTGGCCGCCGTCGAAGGCGTGCTCGGGCGGCGGTGCCTCGTGGCCGTGCGAGACCATCGTGCGTTCGCCCTCGTACGCCATGGAGACGGTGACCGGGGAGTGCCAGCCGGGGACGGTGCGGGAGAGGGCGAGGTCGATGCCCTCGCCCTGGGCGAGGACGTCCCAGCAGTACTCGCCGTACATGTCGTCGCCGAACGCGGCCGCCAGGGAGGTGCGCAGGCCGAGGCGGGCGAGGGCGGTCGCCATGTTGGCGATGCCTCCGGGGCTGGAGCCCATGCCGCGGGCCCAGGACTCGGTGCCGCGGACGGGGGCGGAGTCCAGGCCGGTGAAGATGATGTCGAGGAAGACGGTGCCGGTGAGGTAGACGTCGGTGGCGGGATCGCCGGGCGCCCGGACGGCGGCCAGCGGGTCGAGGGCCGGTGTCCCGGCTCCGTGCCGCGCGGGCTGGGGGAAGACGTCCGGGCCACCGCTCACCGTGCTCGCTCCTCACTTCTCGGCAGGTGCCGCCAGTGTGCCCGACGCTGCGATACGTTCCGCCCCATGAGGCTCACCATTCTCGGCGGCGGCGGCTTCCGGGTGCCGCTGGTGCACCGCGCCCTGTTGGACGACCCGGCACACTCCGTCGACGGGCTGACGCTGTACGACACCGATCCACGGCGGCTCGCGGTGATCGCCGACGTGCTCGCCTGGCAGGCCCGGGATCACGTGTCACCCGTTCGGGTGCGGGTGGCACACGAACTGGACGACGCCCTGGCCGGCGCCGATTTCGTCTTCTCCGCGATCCGTGTCGGCGGCACGGCGGGACGGGTCCGGGACGAGCGGATTCCGCTGGCCGAAGGGGTGCTGGGCCAGGAGACGGTGGGCGCGGGCGGTGTTCTCTACGGGCTGCGGACGGTCCCGGTGGCGCTGCGCATCGCCGAACGGGTGGCGGCGCTCGCCCCGCAGGCGTGGGTCATCAACTTCACCAACCCCGCCGGCATGATCACCGAGGCGATGTCCCGGGTCCTGGGCGACCGCGTCATCGGCATCTGCGACTCCCCGGTGGGCCTGGTGCGCCGGGCGGCGCGCGCGGCCGGCGCGGACCCCGCCGCCCTCACCGACCCCGACCGCACCACGTATGACTACGTGGGGCTCAACCACCTCGGCTGGCTGCGGTCCCTGTCGGTCGACGGCCGGGAGCTGCTGCCCGGACTGCTGGACGACGTGGACGCGCTGGGCTCCTTCGAGGAGGGCCGGCTGTTCGGCGCCGACTGGCTGCGCGCGCTGGGCGCGCTGCCCAACGAGTACCTGCACTACTACTACTTCCGCCGTGAGTGCCTGCGCTCCGTACAGGACGCCGGCGAGACCCGCGGCGCGTTCCTCGACCGGCAGCAGGGCGGCTTCTTCGAACGCGCCGCCGCGGCCGGCTCGCCCGCCGCCGTCCACGAGTTGTGGGAGCGGACGCGGAACGAGCGCGAGGTGACGTACATGGCGGCGAGCCGCGAGGCCAGCGGCGGCTGGCAGCGCGACAGCCACGATCTGGAGGGCGGCGGCTACGACCGGGTGGCGCTGGCGCTGATGCGGGCCGTCGCGGGCGACCGGCGCACCCGGCAGATCCTCAACGTCCGCAACGGGACGACGGTGCCGCAGCTGGCGCCGGACGCGATCGTGGAGACGGTGTGCGAGGTGGACGCCAAGGGCCCGCGCCCGCTGCCGTGCGCCCCGCTGCGCGAGGACCAGTTGGGGCTGATGCTCCAGATGAAGGCCGTGGAACGCAACACCGTGGAGGCGGCGGAGCGCGGCGACCGGCGGGCGGCGCTGCGGGCGATGGCGCTGCACCCGCTGGTGGACTCCCCCGCGGTGGCCGCCCGCATCCTGGAGCGGGCGGCCGCGGAGGGGTAGGAGCGGCGGGGTCAGTGGCCCCGCGCGATCCATTCCTCCAGGTGCGGGGCCTCGTCGCCGATGGTGGTGCTGCCGCCGTGGCCGGTGCGCACCACCGTCCCCGGCGGCAGCGGCAGCAGCCGGTCGCGGATCGAGTCGATGATCGTCGGGAAGTCCGAGAACGACCGGCCGGTGGCGCCGGGGCCGCCCTGGAAGAGGGTGTCCCCGGTGAACACCGTGCCGAGCTGCGGGGCGTACAGGCAGACCGCGCCGGGCGCGTGCCCCGGCGTGTGCAGCACGGTGAGGTCCGTACCGGCGATGGTCAGCACCTGCCCGTCGGCCAGTTCCCGGTCCGGCGGGGTGCCGGGGTGGGTCTGGCGCCACAGCGGCAGGTCGTCCGGGTGCAGATGGATCAGCGCGCCGGTACGGGCCGCCAGCGCGGGGGCGGCGTCGATGTGGTCGTTGTGGGCGTGGGTGCAGACGATGGCGCGCAGCGTCCGGCCGCCGAGGGCTTCGGCGATGGCGTCGGCGTCGTGCGCGGCGTCGATGACGATCGCCTCGTCGTCGTCACCGACGATCCAGACGTTGTTGTCGACCTCCCACGTCCCGCCGTCGAGCGAGAAGGTGCCGGAGGTGACGAGATGGTCGACGCGGGCGGCCATCAGAGGATCACCACCGAACGCAGGACGTCCCCGGCGTGCATCCGCTCGAAGGCCGCCTCCACACCGTCGACGCCGATCTCCTCGGTGACGAAGGCGCCGAGGTCGATGCGGCCCTGCTGGTGCAGGTCGACGAGCATCGGGAAGTCGCGGGAGGGCAGGCAGTCGCCGTACCAGGACGACTTGAGGGCGCCGCCGCGGCCGAAGACGTCGAGCAGCGGCAGCTCCAGCGTCATCTCGGGGGTGGGGACGCCCACCAGGACGACGGTCCCGGCGAGGTCACGGGCGTAGAACGCCTGCCGGTAGGTCTCGGGGCGTCCGACGGCGTCGATGACGACATCGGCGCCGAAACCGCCGGTCAGCTCGCGGATCGCCTCGACGGGGTCGGCGGTGCGGGAGTTGACGGTGTGGGTGGCGCCCATCGAGCGGGCGGTCTCCAGCTTCCGGTCGTCGATGTCCACCGCGATGATGCGGCGCGCCCCGGCCAGCCGGGCGCCGACCACCGCGGCGTCGCCGACGCCGCCGCAGCCGATCACCGCGACCGTGTCGCCGCGGCCGACGGCGCCGGTGTTGAGGGCCGCGCCGATGCCGGCCATCACGCCGCAGCCGAGCAGCCCGGCGACGGCCGGGGAGACCTCGGGGTCGACCTTGGTGCACTGCCCGGCGGCGACCAGGGTCTTGTCGGCGAAGGCGCCGATGCCGAGGGCCGGGGTCAGCTCCGTGCCGTCCGTCAGGGTCATCTTCTGCCGGGCGTTGTGGGTGTCGAAGCAGTACTGCGGGCGGCCGCGCAGACAGGCCCGGCACTGGCCGCAGACCGCGCGCCAGTTGAGGATGACGAAGTCACCGGGCGCCACATCGGTCACATCGGGGCCGACGGCCTCGACGATGCCGGACGCCTCGTGGCCGAGCAGGAACGGGAAGTCGTCGTTGATCCCGCCCTGCTTGTAGTGCAGGTCGGTGTGGCACACCCCGCACGCCTGGATCTTCACCACGGCCTCGCCCGGTCCCGGGTCGGGGACCAGGATCGTCTCCAGCCGGACGGGTTCGTTCTTCCCGGGCGCGATCACACCGCGCACTTCCTGAGCCATGGGTACAGCCCCTCTCAAAGATCACGTACGGGACCACTGTGGCGCACCATCACACAGCCGTGCCACACCGTACGCGGGCCGGGCCGCCCAGCGCAGCACCCGGCCTCACCACCGCGGCACGGCCGGCGTCGTCCAGCCGGGGTCGGCCACCCGCATGGCCGCGGCGTCGTCGCGGGAGCGGTACGTCCCGTCGTCGTCGAGCCAGCGGCGGTGCAGGGCGGCCAGGGCCGCGCGGTCCAGTTCGACGCCGAGGCCCGGCGCGTCACCGACGTCGAGCCCGCCGTCGCGCAGGGCGGGCCGCTCGGTGAGGACGTCCTCGCGCTGCCAGGGGTAGTGGGTGTCGCAGGCGTGGAGGGGGCCGGGCAGGGTCGCCGCCACCTGGGTCATCGCGGCGAGGCTGATGCCCAGATGGGTGTTGGAGTGCATGGACACGCCCACGCCGAACGCGCGGCAGACGGCGGCGAGTTCGCGGGTGGCCCGCGGTCCGCCCCAGTAGTGGTGGTCGGCGAGGACGACCTGGACGGCGCCCCGGGTGAAGGCCCCGGCGATCTCGCCGACGGTGGTGACGCACATGTTGGTGGCCAGCGGGACGTCCGTGGCGGCCGCGACCCGTGCCATGCCGTCCGTCCCGCTCGTCGGGTCCTCCAGGTACTCCAGGACCCCGCTCAGCTCCCGCGCCACCGTGAGGGAGGTCGCCACGCTCCACGCGCCGTTCGGGTCGAGCCGCAGCGGGCGGCCGGGGAACGCGCGGGCCAGCGCCCGGACGGCCGCGATCTCCTCCTCGGGCGGGAAGACGCCGCCCTTGAGCTTGAACGAGGTGAATCCGTAGCGGTCGGCGAAGCGGCGGGCCTGCGCGACGATCCCCTCCGGGTCGAGCGCGGCGCCCCAGTCGTCGCGCTCGCCGCGGCCGCCGGGGTGCTGGTCCCACCGGTAGAAGAGGTAGGCGCTGTACTCGACGCGGTCGCGCACCTTGCCGCCCAGCAGCGCGTGGACGGGCAGCCCGGCGGCGCGGCCCCAGGCGTCCAGGCAGGCGACCTCGAAACCGGACAGGACGGACAGCTGTGTCTTGGCGGCGGTCCGCACCCCGCGCAGTCCCCCGGCGTCCACGCCGTCGGGCCCGTCGGCGGGCGGCGCGCCGCCGACCCGGGCGGCCAGCTCCGGGAGGGTGTTGAGGTCGGTGACCGCGCGGCCGGGCAGCGCCTCGGCCAGGGACCGGGCGAGTGCGAGGTACTCCGGGTCGCCGTAGGTCTCCCCCAGCCCGGTCGCGCCGCCCTCGGTGACCACCTCGATGACCGTCCGGGGGGTGTAGGGCTGGTGCACGCCCTGGGTGTTGAGCAGGGGCGGGTCGGCGATGAGGACGGGGGTGAGGCGGACCTCGGTGACGGTGAGGCCGCCGGGGCGGCCGGGCGGGTCCGAGCGGCGGTCCACGGCGCCCTCCTGTCTCCGTGGGTGAACGGTGTCCACGGACGCAGAAGGAGGCTAGGGAGGGGGCGCCCCACCGTCAATACGGCGCACGGCCATCACTCGTGCGTAGGGACACCCCGTCATCTTTACGCATCGTTTAATCTTCGCGCGTAGAGGCGGGGCTGAGGCTCTGTTAGACACCTACTGGATCCCCGGGCCCGGCGGCACCGGGGCACCCCTCCCTCACCCACCTCCGAAGGAGCCGCAGCATGCCCCTCCCCGCCCTCTCCCGCCGTGTCCGCATCGGCACCGCGACGGTCGCCACCCTGGTGGCCGGCACCGCGGTGTTCGGCGTCGGCCAGGCCACCGCCGAGCACTCCGTGCCCCGCACCGACAAGGAGATCCCCAACCTCACGCTGGTGCAGGACAAGATCAAGGCGTACTACGGCGACAGGGTGACGGCGGACGGCGAGCACTACGCCTCCCCCGACAGCAACTACGCCCGCCAGGTCCGCGGCATCGAGGCCAAGGCCCGCGCCCACCTGACCAAGGCGCTGGCACGCCACCACTCCGCCACCGGCGGCACGGACAAGGGCCGGCACGCCAAGCCCGCCATCGTCCTCGACATGGACGACACCACCCTGCTCACCTACAACTACGAGCTCCAGGTCGGCTTCCACTTCACCGAGAAGAGCCAGGACGCCTATCTCGCCTCCACCGACATGGAGCCGGTCTTCGGCATGGACCGCCTGGTCAACTGGGCGCACGACAAGGGCGCCGAGGTCTTCTTCCTCACCGGCCGCAAGGAGGCCCAGCGCGCCTGGAGCGTGCGCAACCTCAAGAACGTCGGCTACAAGGTCCCCCTGGACCGCTCCCACGTCTACCTGCGGAACAAGCAGAACCCCCCGGCGTACCTGCCCTGCGGCGCCACCTGCTCGACCACCGAGTACAAGTCCGGCACCCGCAAGCACATCGAGTCCCTCGGCTACGACATCGTCGCCAACTTCGGGGACCAGTACAGCGATCTGCGGGGCGGCGCCTCCGGCCGCGCCTTCAAGCTGCCGAACCCGATGTACTACCTGCCGTGACCCGCGGGGGCGGGGCGCCGCGCCCCGCCCTCACCGCTCCTCGGTCGCCTCGTGCGCCGGGCCGGACGACGGGACCCTGCGGGCGGCGCGCCGCCAGGCCGCGGCGATCTCGGCCGGATACCGCCGGGCACTGCGGGTGACGGTCACCCCTTCGGTCAGCTCGGCGACATCGTTGACCTGGAACGGGACGAACCGCTCGTCGTCCAGCCTCCGCCAGGCGCGGGCCCCGTGGCGCAGCAGCCGGGTGCCGTAGGTGCTGACGTTGCGCAGCCGGAGGTCGCCCTCCTCGACCCGCACCTCCAGGTGCCGGCGGCTGACGCGGCGCAGCAGCGGGTCGGGCAGCAGCCCGAAGAGGGCGATACCGCCCTCACCCGGGGCCCTGCCGAGGGCGGCGCGGGTGCCCGCGTCAAGGGTGAAGCGGTGCACGCAGGCCCCGTCGACCAGCAGTTTGAGCTGGACGATTCCGGTGCGCGGCCCGTCGTCGACCAGCGGCGTGCGGTGCTGTCCGCACAGCGGCACCCCGCCCCTCAGGTACGGCAGCGGCACGACGCCGGCCCGGCCGGTGTCGTAGAGGGTGCAGCCGCGCTCCGGGCAGCGCCAGGCCCGCTTGACCACCTCCGTGACCGGGCGGCGGGCGCGGCCCCGCAGCAGTCCGTGCGCCTTGAGGTCGGACTCCTCGATCTTCCGCGAGATCTCCGCGGGCGTCCGCACCCCCATCTCCCGCTCCCGCAGCTCCACCCCGCCGTCCGGCGCCGGCCGCATGCCGAGGAAGCGTTCGGTGTCGCCCTGGATCCAGGGGTACCGCTCCCGGAAGTCCGCGAAGTCGTCGTCGGAGACGACCGGCAGCCCGGTGACGTCGGCCAGCGCCAGCAGCGGTTCGTCGGCGTCGCCGTCCTCCTCCACCAGTCCCCGGTCGATCCAGTCGGCCAGCAGCCTCGGTTCCTTCCGGTCGGGGTACTCGTGCGCGGCGTGCCTGAGGCTGCGGTCGGCGAGGGCGTGGACGCGCACCTCGCGGTCGCGGGTGCGCCGCGCCAGCGCCTCGACGACCAGGCGCAGCCGGTCCAGGGAGCGCCGGTGCGGGCCGCCGATCCGGTCGTTGCGGACGACGTTGGAGAGGTCGATCAGCGCGTCGGCGTCCTGGGGCGTGCCGGTCAGATGGCGTTCCAGTGCGGCCGGGCCGGGTGTGAGGGGCATGGCGGAACCGTCCAGGAGAGGGAGGTGGTCAGGACTTCTGCCAGAGCGTCATCCGCGTGGAGACGTCGGGGAGATCGCTGGCGGCGCTGGGCACGATCTTGGTGATCTTCAGCATGACGACGTTGTCCTCGCTGGTGCTCAGGCACAGGATGCTGCCCACTTGGATCGTCCGCTGCCGCTTGAGGTCCTTGGCGTCGATCCTCTGGGGCAGGGCGTTGGACCGGTAGCCCTGACGGCACTGCGCCAGGCTCGTTCCCGCGCTGAGGCCCGTGGTGGCCTTGAACTCCCAGCTTCCGCCCGAGACCTCGCTCATCTCCAGTTCGTCGTCGGAGGACGTGATCTCGTGCGGCGTCTTCACCCGTGGCTCGTCGAGGTCGACGCCGACGACATCGGGCTCCGAGGGCGCGCGCAGGGCGAAGGGCTCGGCGTCCTTGACCTTGGTGTAGCCCGCCTCGTCCGGGTCCGGCGGTGGTGAGGAGGGGGTGTGCGGGCCGGGGCTCACGCTCGGGGACGCGCTGGGGCTGGCGGTCGGCCCCGGGTCCGGTTCCCCTCCGTCCGGCAGCATCCCCTTGACCACGACGGCCCCCAGCGCGAGTGTCACGACGCCGGTCGCCACGGTCAGGGCCCTCCTGCCGCGCCGGGCGGCGTCCGGGAGGCCCGGGGGCGGGGCCGTCGCGGGGGCCGGACGGCCGGTGAAGGACGGGCCCGGCGAGGTGCCCGTGAAGGCCGTGCCCGAGGGGGCGCCCGTGGGGGGCGGTACGGTCGCGTCCGTCTCCCAGGAGGGCGCGCCCGTGGCTTCCTCGGGCGCGCGGAGGTTCTCGACGGCGCGTACCCGGCGGGTGATCTCCTTGGTGAGGCGGGGCGGGAGCCAGCCGTCGAAGGAGCGCAGTGAGCGGCCGGCGGCCCGCTCGCAGAGGGCCGCCAGCTCGTCCGGGGTGATCCGCGCGGACGGGTCCGCGGTGAGGCAGCGGGACAGCAGGGGGCGCAGCGCCTCCGGGTAGTCCGCCAGGTCCGGGGGCTCCGTCGCGGTGTTGGCGATCTTCACGGCGACGGTCGCGCCGCCGCCCGTACCGTACGGGTGCCGGCCGGTGGCGGCGACGGCCGCGACCAGGCCGAGCGAGAAGAGGTCGCTCGCGGGCCCCACCGGCTCGCCCCGGGCGTGCTCCGGGGACATGTACTGGAGGGTGCCCATCAGCCCGCCCGAGGCGGTGATCGGGGAGGCGTCGGCCGCCCGCGCGATGCCGAAGTCGATGACGTACGGGCCCGAGGCCGTGAGCATGATGTTGCTCGGCTTGAGGTCCCGGTGGACCACATCGGCGGCGTGGATCGCCGACAGCGCCCGCGCCACACAGCCCGTCAGCTGGAGGACGGCGGGCAGCGGCAGCGCCCGGTGCGCGTCGAGCGCGTCATGGAGGGAGACGCCGGGGACGTATTCCGAGGCGATCCACGGCCGTCCGCCGTCGGTGTCGAAGTCCACGACGGGGACGAGGTGGTAGCCCTGCACCCGGCGGGCGGCCCGCGCCTCCTGGGCGAAGCGGCGGCGGAACCCGTCGTGCTGGGCGTGCTGGCGCAGGATGAGCTTGAGCGCCACCGGCTGCCCGCCGCGGGTGCGGGAGAGGTAGACGGAGCCCATCCCGCCCTCGCCGAGCCGGGCGAGCAGCCGGTAGCCGGAGATCTCGCGGGGGTCGTCGGGCGCGAGCGGGCCGAGGGGGGTACCGGAGCGGCTGTCGATGGCGGCCTCCTGCACGTGCGCGGGGTGCGGGTGGGCTTCCCATCACAGCACACGGCGGCCGGAACTTTTCGTTCCTTCCGGTTTTCCAAGTGCGCTTCCGTCAGCGGCGCTTGGGAACCGGAATCCGCATCAGGTCCTCGGCGACGGTCAGTTCGCCGGTGAATCCGGCGGCGCGTGCCTGCCGGGCGAACTCCTGTGGGTCGGAGTAGCGCTGCGAGAAGTGCGTCAGCACCAGGTGGCGCACCCCGGCGCGGGCCGCCACCGCGCCCGCCTGCCCGGCCGTCAGATGACCGTGGTCGGTGGCGAGCGCCTCGTCCTCGTCCAGGAACGTCGACTCGATGGCCAGCAGGTCCACGCCCTCGGCCAGTTCGTGGACCGCCGGGCACAGCCGGGTGTCCATCACGAAGGCGAACCGCTGCCCGCGCCGTACCTCGCTGACCTCGTCGAGGGTGACGCCGTTCAGCTCCCCCTCCTTGCGCAACCGCCCCACGTCGGGGCCACTGATGCCGCGTTCGGCGAGCAGGCCGGGGAGCATCCGCCGGCCGTCGGGCTCGTCGAGGCGGTAACCGAACGCCTCGACGGGGTGGGAGAGCCGGCGCGCCTGGAGGACGTACGCCTCCGAGCGCTCCAGTTCGCCGTCGGTGGCGACGGGCCGCTCCACCAGGCGGACCGTCTCCCGGTACGCGGTCGAGTAGCGCAGCCGCTCGAAGAAGTGCGCCCCCGACGCCGGGTAGTGGGCGGTCACCGGGTGCGGCACGCCGTCAAGGTTGATCCGCTGGATCACCCCGGCCAGGCCGAGGGAGTGGTCGCCGTGGAAGTGGGTGACGCAGATCCGGTCGATGTCGTGCGCGGCGACCCCGGCGCGCAGCATCTGCCGCTGGGTGCCCTCCCCGGGGTCGAACAGCAGCCCCTGGCCGTCCCAGCGCAGCAGATAACCGTTGTGGTTGCGGTGCCGGGTGGGGACCTGGCTGGCCGTGCCCAGGACGACCAGTTCGCGTACGGACACGCCGTCAGACCAGCCGCTGGAGGTCGCGTCCGCCCAGGACGTGCGCATGGGCGTGGAAGACGGTCTGTCCCGCGCCGGGGCCGGTGTTGAAGACGATGCGGTAGCCGGTCCCGTCGACCTTCTCCTCGGCGGCGACCAGGCCCGCCTCGCGCAGCACCTCACCGGCGACGGCCGGTTCGGCGGCGGCGAGCTCCAGGGCGTTGGCGTAGTGGACCTTGGGGATCACCAGGACATGGGTCGGGGCCTGGGGGTTGATGTCGCGGAACGCGAGGGTCGTCTCGGTCTCCCGGACGATGGTCGCCGGCACCTCCCCCGCGATGATCTTGCAGAACAGGCAGTCGGCCTGCGGTTCTCCCGCCACCGGTGGTCTCCTCCCGTGTCGTCGCGCCACCCGGGCGGCACCGGGACGGCGCCCCCGGCACGCCGCGTCGGCCGCCCACAGGTCGCGTCACGGCGTCGGCGGCAGGCGCCGTACGCACCGTGCGTACGCCTTGGGATGCTACCGGGCCGCCCCCGTACGCCCACGCAGCGGCCGGGGCACTGCCACAGCGTGCTCCTGCCCGCTCCCGGGCGCCGGGCTCACTAAGCTGATCCGGCAGCTCTCTTCCGCCCACCACCAGGAGACATCCACATGGCCACCACGCGCTCCGCCACCACCCACTGGGAAGGCAATCTCCTCCAGGGCAAGGGCACCGTCGCCCTGGAGTCGTCCAAGATCGGTACGTACGACGTGAACTGGCCGGCCCGTGCCGAGCAGCCGGGCGGGGTCACCAGCCCCGAGGAGCTGATCGCCGCCGCCCACTCCTCCTGCTACTCCATGGCCTTCTCGCACGGCCTGGCCGGCAAGGGCCACACCGTCGAGGCGCTCGACACCCGCGCCGAGGTCACCTTCCAGCCGGGTGAGGGCATCACGGCGATCGCCCTGACCGTGAAGGCCCGGGTCCCCGGTCTGTCCGAGGAGGAGTTCCGGGCCGCGGCCGAGGACGCCAAGGCCAACTGCCCGGTGAGCCAGGCGCTGGCGGGCGTCAAGAACATCACGCTCAGCGCCGAACTGCTCTGACGGACCACGGCGTAACGGGCCGGCCGCACTCCCCCGGGAGCGCGGCCGGCCCGTCGTCGTACGTCAGCTCCAGCGTCCCGTGCGGCCCAGCAGCAGGGCGGTGGCGGCGGTGCCCGCGGTGGAGGTGCGCAGCACGGTCGGGCCGAGGCGGTAGGGCGCGGCACCGGCCTCGGCGAACAGCGCCAGCTCCTCCGGGGAGACCCCGCCCTCCGGGCCGACGACCAGCACGATCGTGCCCTCGGCGGGGAGCTGCGCGGTGGCCAGGGGGGTGCTGCCCTCCTCGTGCAGCACCGCCGCGAAGTCGGCCGTGGCGAGCAGTTCGGCGACCTGACGCGTCGTCCGCGGCTCGGTGACCTCCGGGAACGTCAGCCGCCGTGCCTGCTTGCCCGCCTCGCGGGCCGTGGCACGCCACTTGGCCAGCGACTTCGCCGCCCGCTCGCCCTTCCACTGGGTGATGCAGCGGGCCGCCGGCCAGGGCACGACGGCGTCCACCCCGGTCTCGGTCATCGTCTCGACGGCCAACTCCCCGCGGTCGCCCTTGGGCAGCGCCTGGACGACGGTGATCCGCGGCGCCGGCAGCGGCTCGGTGCGCAGCGCGGCGACGGCGACCGTCAGCCGGTCCTTGCCCTCGACGGCGGCGACCGTGCCCTCGGCGCCCGTGCCCTCACCGTCCGTCAGGACGATCTCCTCGCCGACGCGCAGCCGGCGCACCGACACGGCGTGCCGGCCCTCCGGCCCGTCCAGTGTCAGCTCCGTGCCCGGCCGGATGCCGGCGAGCGATCCGACCAGGAAGACGGGCGCCGTCATGCCGACTCCCGCGCGCACTGGCGGGAGGCGGCGCGCGCCGCGTCCAGTTCCTCCGCGAGCAGCGCCACCAGTTCCCCGGCGGGCAGCTCCCGCGCCAGCCGGTGGCCCTGCCCGGCCCACAGCGCCATGGCCTGGGGGTCGCCCGCCGCGGCCGCGGCCTTGCGCAGGCCGGAGGTGAGGTGGTGGACGGCGGGGTAGGCGGCGGGGGCGTACGGGCCGTGCTCCCGCATGAAGCGGTTGACCAGGCCGCGGGCCGGACGTCCGGTGAACGCCCGGGTCAGCTCGGTGCGGGTGAACAGCGGGTCGGTCAGGGCCTGCTTGTGCAGGGCGTGGGCGCCGGACTCGGGGGTGGCGAGGAAAGCCGTGCCGAGCTGCGCCATGGTGGCCCCGGCGGCCAGGACCGCGGCGATCTGCGCGCCGCGCATCAGCCCCCCGGTGGCCACGATCGGGAGGTCCACCGCCTCGCGGACCTGGGTGATCAGCGACAGCAGCCCGACGCCCGCGCACACGCCGTCGGACTCCGGGTCGTCGCGGTGGGTGCTCTGGTGGCCGCCGGCCTCGATGCCCTGGACGCAGAGGGCGTCCGCGCCCGCCCACTGCGCGGCCTGCGCCTCGGCGACGGTGGTGACGGTCACCACGGTGTACGTGCCGACCTCGGCGAGCGAGCCGAGGACGTCGCGCGAGGGGCAGCCGAAGACGAAGGAGACGACCGGGACCGGGTCGTCGCGCAGCACCGCGAGCTTGGCCTCGAAACCGTCGTCGGCGCCGCGGCCGACATCGATGTCGTCGAGCGGGGTCCCGTACCAGGCGGCCTCGCCGGCCAGCTGCTCCCGGTAGACGTCGACGGCCGCGGTGCCGACGAGTTCGGGCTGCGGCATGAAGAGGTTGACGCCGAACGGCTTCGCGGTCATCGCGCGCAGCCGCGTGATCTCCTGGTACATGCCGTCAGCGGTCTTGTAGCCGGCGGCGAGGAATCCGAGGGCGCCGGCCTCGCCGACGGCGGCGGCCAGCTCGGGCCGGGAGGCCCCGCCCGCCATCGGGGCCTGAACGATCGGAAGGCGGCTGAAATCGGTCAACGCGGTGGGCATGCGCACATCGTGTCACGCCGGGTGGCCGCCGATCCGCGCGGGCGCACGGAAAGCGCCGCGGGCGGGCCGGGAGCGCAAAGCTCCCGACCCGCCCGCGTGACAGGGTCTAACGACCGTTGAAGGCATCTTTCAGACGCGAGAACAGTCCCTGCTGGCCCGGCTGGAACTGGCCGGTGGGCCGCTCCTCGCCGCGCAGCTTGGCGAGGCGGCGCAGCAGTTCCTCCTGCTCCGCGTCGAGCTTGGTCGGTGTCTGCACCTCGACATGGACGATCAGGTCGCCGCGTCCGCCGCCGCGCAGATGCGTCACACCGCGCTGGTGCAGCGGGATCGACTGGCCGGACTGGGTGCCGGGCCGGATGTCGACCTCCTCCATCCCGTCCAGCGTCTCCAGCGGGCACTTGGTGCCCAGCGCGGCCGCCGTCATCGGGATGGTGACCGTGCAGTGCAGATCGTCGCCGCGCCGCTGGAACACCGGGTGCGGCGCCTCGTGGATCTCCACGTAGAGGTCGCCCGCGGGGCCGCCGCCGGGGCCTACCTCGCCCTCCCCGGCGAGCTGGATGCGGGTGCCGTTGTCGACGCCCGCGGGGATCTTGACGGTGAGGGTGCGGCGGGAGCGGATGCGCCCGTCGCCCGCGCACTCGGGGCAGGGGGTCGGGACGACCGTGCCGAAGCCCTGGCACTGCGGGCACGGCCGGGACGTCATGACCTGGCCCAGGAAGGACCGGGTGACCTGCGAGACCTCACCGCGGCCGCGGCACATGTCACAGGTCTGCGCCGAGGTGCCCGGCGCCGCGCCCTCACCGCTGCACGTGGTGCACACCACGGCGGTGTCGACCTGGATCTCCTTGGTCGTGCCGAACGCCGCCTCGTCCAGTTCGACGTCGAGGCGGATCATGGCGTCCTGGCCCCGGCGGGTGCGCGAGCGCGGGCCGCGCTGCGAGGCCGTGCCGAAGAAGGCGTCCATGATGTCGGAGAAGTTGCCGAAGCCCGCGCCGAAGCCGCCGGCCCCCGCGCCGCCGCCCGCCTGGGAGAGCGGGTCGCCGCCGAGGTCGTAGACCTGCTTCTTCTGCGGGTCCGACAGCACCTCGTAGGCGGCGTTGATCTCCTTGAACCGCTCCTGGGTCTTCGGGTCCGGGTTCACGTCCGGGTGGAGTTCGCGGGCCAGGCGCCGGAATGCCTTCTTGATCTGGTCCTGCGAGGCGTCACGGCTGACACCGAGGACCGCGTAGTAATCCGTGGCCACTTACGACTCCGCGAGGATCTGTCCGACGTAACGTGCCACTGCGCGTACCGCTCCCATCGTTCCGGGGTAGTCCATGCGGGTCGGTCCGACCACGCCGAGTTTGGCGACTGCCTCGTCGCCCGAACCGTAGCCGACCGCCACGACCGATGTGGAGGTCAGGCCCTCATGGGCATTCTCATGCCCGATACGTACGGTCATGCCCGGGTCCTTGGCCTCCCCGAGCAGCTTGAGGAGCACCACATGCTCCTCCAGGGCCTCCAGCACCGGCCGGATGGTCAGCGGGAAATCATGACCGAAGCGGGTGAGATTGGCGGTACCGCCGATCACCAGCCTCTCCTCGGTCTCCTCCACCAACGTCTCCAGCAGCACCGACAGCACCGTCGAGACCGTACCGCGGTCCTCCTGCTCGAAGGACTCCGGAAGATCCTGCACCAGTTGCGGGACATCCGTGAAACGGCGGCCCACGACACGGCTGTTGAGCCGCGCCCGCAGGTCGGCCAGCGACGTCTCCCCGAACGGGGTCTGGCAGTCGACCAACCGCTGCTCGACGCGTCCGGTGTCGGTGATCAGGACGAGCATCAGCCGGGCCGGGGCCAGCGCGAGCAGTTCCACGTGCCGCACCGTCGAGCGGGTCAGCGACGGGTACTGCACGACCGCGACCTGCCGGGTCAGCTGCGCCAGCAGCCGGACCGTGCGGCCCACCACGTCGTCGAGGTCGACGGCGCCGTCCAGGAAGTTCTGGATCGCCCGCCGCTCCGGCTTGGACAGCGGCTTGACGTCGGCCAGCTTGTCGACGAAGAGTCGGTAGCCCTTGTCGGTGGGGATACGGCCCGCGCTGGTGTGCGGCTGGGCGATGAACCCCTCGTCCTCCAGGGCGGCCATGTCGTTGCGGACCGTCGCCGGGGAGACCCCCAGCTTGTGCCGCTCGGTCAGCGCCTTGGAGCCGACCGGCTCCTCCGTGCCGACGTAGTCCTGGACGATGGCACGCAACACCTCGAGCCTGCGCTCACTGAGCATTCCGCGCACCTCCAGTCCGGCCGTCCGCCGTCTCATCGTCATCTCGTCCTACCTGGCACTCACACGGGCCGAGTGCCAAACACAGCCAGTGTACGGCCGGGTAGCGCGACCGGGGCAAGAGAGGCCGTACCGGCGGGACCCCCGATCCGGGTGTTCCACCGCCGCTCCCCCGTCCGGCGGGCAACGCTATCGCGATACCGCTAGCGTCTCGGTCATGCGCAGTTCTTGGGAAGAGGCCGGGTGGGAATCGCTGGGCGAGGGCGTCGCCCGGCGCCGCATGCCGGGGTGGGACGAGACGATCGGCGTGATCGCCGGGGACACCGGCGTGCTGCTCGTCGACGCCGGCGCGACGCCCGGCGAGGGGCAGCAGGTGGCCGCGGCGGTACGGAGCGTGCTCGGCCGCGACGTGACGCATCTCGCGCTGACCCACCCCCACTTCGACCACGTCCTGGGCGGCGGTGCCTTCCCCGACGCGGAGGTGTTCGGCGCCGCCGGCCTGGACGCGCTGCTGGTACGCGAACGGGACGCCCTGCGGGACGACGCGGTACGGCACGGCCTCGATCCCGAGGTCGCCGCCGAGGCGGCCGCCCGGATGCGCGTACCGGGCCACCCGGTGCACGGCGAACTGACCGTGGACCTCGGCGGCCGGCGGGCGCTGCTGGCCAACGTCGGCCCCGGGCACACCGGCCACGACCTGGCCGTCCTCGTACCGGGACGGCACGGCGGGCCCCCGGTCGTCTTCTGCGGCGACCTGGTCGAGGAGTCCGGCGAGCCCAGCGCCGGACCGGACGCGCTGCCCGCGCTGTGGCCCGCCGCCCTGGACCGGCTGCTGGCCCTCGGCGGCGAGGACGCGCGGTACGTGCCGGGGCACGGCGCCGTCGTGGACGCCCGGTTCGTCCGCGCGCAGCGCGACGCGCTCGCGGCCCGGCACGGCGTGTCCCCCTCCTGACGGGGGCCGTGCCCCCTCTACCCTCACCCCGTCCCGCCCGTCCCCGCCGGCTTCCCGTGCCGTCCACAGAACAGGTCCCCGCACCGTGCAGAGCAAGCGCTACAGCCCCGATCTGACCCCGCCGTGGAAGAAGAAGCAGCCCGCCCCCGAGGTGCCCGCGGAACCGGATCTGGTGGTCGAGGAGATCACCTCGGGCTTCTGCGGGGCGGTGGTCCGCTGCGAGAAGACGGCGCAGGGCCCGACCGTCACCCTGGAGGACCGGTTCGGCAAGCACCGTGTCTTCCCCATGGAGCCGCGCGGCTTCCTCCTGGAGGGCAAGGTCGTCACCCTCGTCCGCCCCCCGGCGCGCCCCGCCGCCACCGGCCCGGCCCGTACGGCGTCCGGGTCGATAGCGGTGCCCGGCGCCCGCGCCCGGGTCGCCCGCGCCGGGCGCATCTACGTGGAGGGGCGGCACGACGCCGAGCTGGTCGAACGGGTCTGGGGCGACGACCTGCGGATCGAGGGCGTCGTGGTGGAGTACCTGGAGGGCGTCGACGACCTGCCGGAGATCGTCCGCTCCTTCTCGCCCGGCCCGGACGCCCGCCTCGGCGTCCTCGTCGACCATCTCGTCCCCGGCTCCAAGGAGTCACGGATCGCCGCGTCGGTCACCGACGCGAATGTGCTGGTCGTCGGGCATCCGTACATCGATGTGTGGGAGGCGGTGAAGCCGTCGTCCGTCGGCATCCCCGCCTGGCCCGTCGTGCCGCGCGGCCAGGACTGGAAGACCGGTGTCTGCCGGGCGCTGGGCTGGCCGGAGAACACCGGCGCGGCCTGGCAGCACATCCTCTCCCGCGTCCGCTCCTACAAGGACCTGGAGCCCGCGCTGCTGGGCAGGGTCGAGGAACTGATCGACTTCGTCACGGTCGGCGGTGACGCTTGAGCGGGGGGAGGGTCTGGAACATATCGGTGTCGATCTTGATACCCAGTTTGTCCAAGGACACCGGGGTGCCGAACTGCGTAGTGCGTTGCACCTGGTAGTCGGCGTTGTCCCCGCGGCCGGTCGGTTCGGTGAGCATCACGCAGTGGGCCGCCATGGGATCGATGATCAAATAGATCGGCACCCTGCCCGCCGCGTAGATCGAACGCTTCTCCCCGTAGTCCCGGTCGACGCTCGTCTTGGAGACGACTTCCACGACCATGGTGACGGCCGGTGCGGGGATGAGCCGTCCGGGCCCGCTTTCCACACCCTCTTCATGGACTACGAGGTCGGGCTGCGGTTCGCTGGTCTCGCCCGGGATGGCGATGTCCTGAGTGGTGAGCCACTCATAGCGGTCCATCGGGATCTGCAGTGCCACGGAGCGCACGATTCGATTGTGGACCCGGTCGGGTCCGGCCATCATCACAATGTCCCCCCTGAGGAGTTCGGCCTTGTAGCCCTCCGGAACCTCAAGGTTCTCGAAGAACGCGGTGACGTCGGTCATCGGTCGGTCGTCCACAGCGGTCATCTCCGTGGCCCTCCACATCCCGCCGCCTGCTTTTGGCGGCAGCCTAGGGACAGCGTAGGCAGGCGGTGGGGGCGTTCGGGGTGATTCACCCTTTCGGGATTCGTCCCCGCGTTTCAGCGGCGCCGGCCCGTAGCGCCGGGCCCGGCCTCCGGCCGTTCAGTCCACCAGGTCCCGTACCACCGCGTCGGCCAGCAGCCGTCCGCGCAGGGTCAGGACGGCCCG
Source organism: Candidatus Streptomyces philanthi (assembly GCF_059553635.1). Taxonomy (NCBI): domain Bacteria; kingdom Bacillati; phylum Actinomycetota; class Actinomycetes; order Kitasatosporales; family Streptomycetaceae; genus Streptomyces; species Candidatus Streptomyces philanthi. Next base: position 40,954 of record NZ_JCANQV010000004.1, on the reverse strand, counting down.
GCCCCGGGCGTACGGCTCCGCCTCCAGCAGGCCGCCGTCGAGGGCGCGGGCGGCGGCGCGGGCGCCCTTCGGGGTGAGGAGGTCCAGGGGGCAGCCGTCGGCGAGGCGGAGTTCGAGCAGGACGCGCTCGACGCGGCGGTCCTCGTCCGTGAGGAGTTCGCGGCCGACGCCCGGGGAGCGGCCCTCGGCCAGGGCCTGGGCGTAGGCGCCGGGGTGCTTGGCGTTCCACCAGCGCACCCCGCCGACGTGGCTGTGGGCCCCGGGGCCCGCGCCCCACCAGTCGGCGCCGGTCCAGTACAGCTCGTTGTGGCGGCAGCGGGCGGCTTCGGTGGTGGCCCAGTTGGACACCTCGTACCAGGTGAAACCGGCGGCGGCGAGACGTTCGTCGGCGATCAGGTAGCGGTCGGCGTGGACATCGTCGTCGGTCATGGGGATCTCGCCGCGCCGGATGCGGCGGGCGAGCCCGGTGCCCTCCTCGACGATCAGGGCGTAGGCGGAGATGTGGTCGGGTCCGGCACCCAGGGCCGCGTCGAGGGAGGCGCGCCAGTCGTCGTCGGACTCGCCGGGCGTGCCGTAGATCAGGTCGAGGTTGACGTGGTCGAAGCCGGCCGCGCGCGCCTCGGCGACGCATGCCTCGGGGCGGCCGGGGGTGTGGGTGCGGTCCAGGATCTTCAGGACGTGGCGGCGGGCGCTCTGCATGCCGAAGGAAATCCGGTTGAAGCCGGCCTCGCGCAGCTCGGCGAGATAGCGGGGGTCGACGGACTCCGGGTTGGCCTCGGTGGTGACCTCGGCGTCCGGGGCGAGGCCGAACTCCTCGCGGACGGCGGCGAGCATCCGGCCGAGGTCGGCGGCCGGCAGGAGAGTGGGGGTGCCGCCGCCGACGAAGACGGTCGCCACGGGGCGCGGGTCGTCGCCGAGCACCTTGCGGGCCAGGCGGATCTCCTCGGCGACGGTGCCGGCGTAGGTGTCGCGGGAGGCCAGGGCGCCGCCGGGGCCACGCAGTTCGCTCGCGGTGTAGGTGTTGAAGTCGCAGTAGCCGCAGCGGGTCGCGCAGTACGGGACGTGCAGGTAGAAGCCGAGGGGCCGGTCGGCGGCGCCGGTCAGCGCGTGCGCGGGCAGCGCCCCGTCGTCGGGCATCGGCTCACCGTCGGGCAGTGCGGAAGGCATGGGGTCCATTGTCCGCCATCGGAGAGGACTCCGGGGCGGCCGTCGCCGGGCCCGCGGCAGGGGCCTGTTCCCCGGGTCGTTACGGCACGCCGGTCTCCCTCGGCACGGCCTGGAGGACGAGGAGGGCCAGGTCGTCGTCGGGCGGGGTCGGGGAGAAGCCGTGGACGGTGCGGCGGAGGCGTTCGGCGGTCCCGGAGGCGGTCAGGCCCGCGCAGGCGGCGAACGCGGTGGCCAGGCCGTCCTCGTCGTCGAACTGGCGGTCCCCGGCGCGCCGCTCGGTGACGCCGTCCGTGACGCACAGCAGGGTCTCGCCCGGCAGCAGGTCGAACGATTCGCTTTCGTACGTGGCGTCGCCGACGACGCCGAGCAGCATCTGCGGGGCGGCGGCGACGCGGACCGTGCCGTCCGTGCCGAGTACCAGGGGCAGGGGGTGCCCGGCGCTGGCGAGGGTGCAGCGGGCGCCGCCGTTGCCGCCGGGGTGGGGGACGATCTCGCCGTAGAGGAGGGAGAGGAAGCGGACCTGTTCGGCGTCGTCGCGGGGCTCGGCCGCGGGGTCGGGGCCGGTTCCGGCGGCCATGACGGCGGCGACGGCGGCGATGGAGTCGGCGGCCTCCCGCGCCATGGTCCGGTTCAGCCGGTCGAGGACGTCGCCGACGCCGTAGCCCTCGCGGGCCAGCAGCCGCAGGACGGGCCGGGCGAGGCCGGTGACCGCCGCGGCCTCGGGGCCGCTGCCGCAGACGTCGCCGAGGGCGAAGCACCAGCGGCCCTCGCCGGCCTCGAAGAGGTCCCAGAAGTCGCCGCCCGCCCAGGCGCCCTCGCGGGGTTCGTAGACCACCGCGGAGGTGACGCCGGGGACCTCGGCGCGGCCCCGGGGCAGCAGCCGGCGCTGGAGGACCCTGCTGATGCGTTCCTGCCGGCTGTAGGCACGGGCGGTGGCGAGGGCGCTGGCGACGCGGCGGCACAGGTCCTCGATCAGGCCGGTGACCTCGTCGGGGAACCGCATCAGCCCGGCCCGGCCGAGCAGGACCGTGCCGAGCCGGCGGCCGCCGCTGATCAGGGGGCAGGCCAGGGCGGCGCCGCCGGGCCCGTAGCCGCTGGGCTCGTACGGCCAGGGCCAGGGGACGGCGGAGCCCGCGGTGCCGCTTCCGGAGAGGGGCGGCAGATCCTGCTCCAGGACGTGACGCAGGGCGTCGGCGCGGTTCTCGCTGGAGTGCCAGACGTGGCAGAGGCGGGGCGTGCCCGTGTCCGCGCGGTCGCCGGTGTCCCCGTCGTGGAGCCATACGGCACACCAGTCGGCGAGGCGGGGCACGGTGAGCTGGGCGGCGAGCGAGGTGATCCGGTCCGCGTCGAGCTGGCCGGAGAGGAGGTCGGACGCCTCGGCGAGGAAGGTCGGCGCGCCGTGGGTGAGCCAGTCGGAGCGGACGTCGTCGAGCGGGTCGGGGCAGGCGGGCGGCTGCGGTTCGCCCAGGCGCCGGGGGCCGGGGACGTCGGCGGCCGGTTCCAGGGCGGGGCGGGCGGCCTCCCCGGTGACGAGGCGGAACCAGACGCTCTTGGTGGCGCGGCGGTAGCTGATGCCCCAGGACTCGGCGACGGCGGCCACCAGGTGGAGTCCGCGGCCGGTGGTGCCGGACGGGAGGGCGTCGGGGCGGGCGTGGACGGGCCGGGTGGGGTGGTGGTCGCGTACCTCGACGTGGACCGCGGCGCGGCCGTCGGGGTCGTGCGGGGCGCACCGTTCGCGGGGTGCGGGCGGTTCGATCCGGCAGCACACGCCGACGTCGGTGCCCGCGTGCACCACGGCGTTGGTGACCAGTTCGCTGACGAGCAGCACCGCCTCGTCCGCCAGCCGGGAGAGCGCCGCCGGGGTGCCCTCGGGGCCGAGCAGTCCCCGCGCCGCCCAGCCGGCGAGCGCGGCGCGGACGAAGTCGCGGGCGGACGCGGCGGCCCGCGGGGTGCCGGGCAGGGTGATGCTCCGGGTGGCGGGGCCGTGGGGTCCCGCGTCGCAGGCCGGGGTGCGCACCACCGGGCGCAGCACCGCGGGGCCGGTCGTCATCGGACCGTACGGGGCGGCGGTCGTCGTCCTCATTCAGCAACTCCCGAGCAGCTTCGCTATCGCGCGGAACGCACCACCGACAGAGTGACAGACCGGACGCGCTCATAAGCGTCGAGTTACGGAAGTGGGTGGTCAGGGACGGGTGTCCGGCGACACGCCGACGGTAGTTGTGTCGTCAACCAGAGCTGCGCGTACGCGGCGCGGAGGGGGCCGGGGCGAGGGTTTCCGACATCCTGATGCGCGTCGCGACCGCGCGGCGCGGAGCGTGCGGGGACGGCGCGCACTGCGGCGCGCCCGCCCCCCGCGCCCCTCAGTCCTCCCGCGCCCCCTCGTACATCTCGTCCAGCAGGTTCTTGAACGACCGCTCCACCGCCGGCCGCTTGACCTTGAGGCTGGGGGTGACCTCGCCGTGCTCGGTGTCCAGGTCGCGCGGCAGTACGCGGAACTTGCGGATCTGCTGCCAGCGCTGGAGGCCCTCGTTGACCCGCTCGACATAGCCGTCGATGAGGTCTTGGACCCGGGGGGAGGCGGTGACCTCGGCGTAGGTCTTCTGGGCGAGGCCGTGTTCCTTGGCCCAGCCCATGATCGTCGGCTCGTCGAGCGAGATCAGCGCGGTGCAGAAGTTGCGGTTGGCGCCGTGCACCAGCACATGGGAGACGAACGGGCAGAGCGCCTTGAAGCGGCCCTCCACCTCGGCGGGCGCGATGTACTTGCCGCCGGAGGTCTTGATCAGGTCCTTCTTGCGGTCGGTGATCCGCAGATAGCCGTCCGCCGACAGTTCGCCGATGTCGCCGGTGTGGAACCAGCCGTCGGGCTCCAGCACTTCGGCGGTCTTGTCGGGCAGCCCGTGGTAACCCTGCATGATGCCGGGGCCGCGCAGCAGGACCTCGCCGTCCTCGGCGATCCGTACCTCGGTGCCGGGCAGCGGCTTGCCGACCGTTCCGGTCCGGTAGGCGGCGCCGGGGTTGACGAAGCTGGCGGCGCTGGACTCGGTCAGCCCGTAGCCCTCCAGGATGTGGATGCCGGCGCCGGAGAAGAAGTAGCCGATCTCGGGGGCGAGGGCGGCCGATCCGGAGACCGCGGCGCGCAGCCGGCCGCCGAACGCCTCCCGGATCTTGGCGTAGACGAGCGCGTCGGCGAGCTTGTGCTGTGCGGCGAGGGTGAAGGGGACGGAGGCGTTGCCGGTGTGCCGGAAGTTGTTCTGGGAGACCTTGGCGTACTCGCGGGCCACGTCCGCCGCCCAGCGGAAGATCTTGTACTTGGCGGGGCCGCCCTCCCGGGCCTTGGCGGCGACGCCGTTGTAGACCTTCTCGAAGATCCGCGGTACGGCCGCCATGTAGGTGGGCCGTACGACGGGCAGATTCTCGACGATCTTGTCGACCCGGCCGTCGACGGCGATCACATGGCCGACCGAGATCTGCCCCGCGGTGAGCACCTTGCCGAAGACATGGGCCAGCGGCAGCCACAGGTACTGCACGTCCTCCGGGGTGACCAGCCCGGTCGCCTTGATCGCGCTCGCCATGTACGCCCAGCAGTCGTGCGGCAGCCGGACGCCCTTGGGCCGGCCGGTGGTGCCGGAGGTGTAGATCAGGGTCGCGAGCTGGTCGGCGCGCAGGTCACCGATGCGCCCGGTGACGCAGTCGGGGTGCCGCTCCAGTTCGGCGGCACCCCGTTTCTCCAGGTCGGCGAGGGAGAGCAGCCAGCCCTCCGGGTCGCCCTCGGCGGGCCGCGCGTCCTCCTCGTCGATGACGACGACATGCGCGAGGCCGGGCAGCTCGGCGCGCTTCTCCCGGGCCTTGGCGACCTGGGCGGCGTTCTCGGCGATCAGCACCCGGCTGCCGGAGTCGGCGAGGATGAACGCGGTCTCGTCGGCGTTGGTGCTGGGGTAGACCGTGGTGGTGGCGGCGCCGGAACACAGCACACCGAGGTCGGCGAGGATCCACTCGACGCGGGTCGCGGAGGCGAGCGCCACCCGCTCCTCGGGGCCGACGCCCAGGGCGATCAGCCCGGCGGCGATGGCGTACACCCGCCGCGCGGCGCCGTCCCAGGTCAGCGTCTTCCAGTCGTCCGGGCCCCGGCCGGCGGCGCCGGGGACGGGGAAGCGGTAGGCCTCGGCATCCGGGGTGGCCGAGACCCGCTCCAGGAAGAGGTGCGCCACCGAGGGCGGCCGGTTCTCGATCAACGTGTGGGTGTCCGTCACGGCATCCTCCGGGGCCCGCTTCGTTGCTGGTGACTCGCGAGTAACCTTTGAGCAGTGATCAGGGTACGGCCCGTGACGCCGCCGCGTAAGGGTCTGTGCCCGAGAGGTTGGCGGCGCCTCGCGCACGCGGAGCAAGGGCGCGGCCGGGGGCTGTCGGGGGCGTGAGCCGCGCTCCCCGGGCACGGCCCGGGAAACGGGCGGGGCGCCGTCCCTCGCGGGAACGGCGCCCTGCCCCGGGCCTGCTCACGGCCTCACTTCTTCGACTTGTCCCCGTCGTCGGAGGACAGCACCGCGATGAAGGCTTCCTGCGGGACCTCGACGTTGCCCACCATCTTCATCCGCTTCTTGCCCTCCTTCTGCTTCTCCAGCAGCTTCCGCTTACGGGAGATGTCACCGCCGTAGCACTTGGCGAGGACGTCCTTGCGGATGGCGCGGACCGTCTCACGGGCGATCACCCGGCTGCCGATGGCCGCCTGGATCGGCACCTCGAAGTTCTGCCGCGGGATCAGCTCGCGCAGCTTGGACACCAGCCGCACGCCGTACGCGTACGCCTTGTCCTTGTGGCAGATCGCGGAGAACGCGTCGACCTTGTCGCCGTGCAGCAGGATGTCGACCTTGACCAGGTCGGCGGTCTGCTCGCCGGTGGGCTCGTAGTCCAGCGAGGCGTAGCCGCGGGTCTTGGACTTGAGCTGGTCGAAGAAGTCGAAGACCACCTCGGCGAGCGGCAGGGTGTAGCGGATCTCGACGCGGTCCTCGGAGAGGTAGTCCATGCCGAGCAGCGCGCCGCGGCGGTTCTGGCACAGCTCCATGATCGCGCCGATGAACTCGCTGGGCGCCAGGATCGTGGCGCGGACGACCGGCTCGTGCACCTGGTCGATCTTGCCGGTGGGGAACTCGCTCGGGTTGGTGACGGTGTGCTCGCTGCCGTCCTCCATGTCCACGCGGTAGATCACGTTGGGCGCGGTGGCGATCAGGTCGAGGCCGAACTCGCGCTCCAGCCGCTCACGGATCACCTCCAGGTGCAGCAGGCCCAGGAAGCCGACGCGGAAACCGAAGCCGAGGGCCGCGGAGGTCTCCGGCTCGTAGACCAGGGCGGCGTCGTTGAGCTGGAGCTTGTCCAGTGCCTCGCGCAGCTCCGGGTAGTCCGAGCCGTCCAGCGGGTACAGGCCCGAGAACACCATCGGCTTGGGGTCCTTGTAGCCGCCCAGCGCCTCCTGGGCGCCGTTGTTGAGCTGGGTGATCGTGTCACCCACCTTGGACTGGCGGACGTCCTTCACACCGGTGATCAGATAGCCGACCTCGCCGACGGACAGGCCGTCGGCCGGCGTCATCTCCGGCGAGTTGGTGCCGATCTCCAGCAGCTCGTGGGCGGCGCCGGTGGACATCATCCGGATGCGCTCGCGCTTGCGCAGCGTGCCGTCGACGACCTTCACGTACGTCACCACGCCGCGGTAGGCGTCGTACACCGAATCGAAGATCATCGCGCGGGCCGGGGCGTCCTTGACGCCGACCGGCGCCGGGACGTCGCGGACCACCCGGTCCAGCAGCTCGGGCACGCCGTCGCCGGTCTTGGCGGAGACCTTCAGCACGTCCTCCGGCTCGCAGCCGACGAGGTTGGCCAGCTCGGCGGCGAACTTCTCGGGCTGCGCGGCGGGCAGGTCGATCTTGTTGAGGACGGGGATGATCGTGAGGTCGTTCTCCATCGCCAGGTAGAGGTTGGCGAGGGTCTGCGCCTCGATGCCCTGCGCCGCGTCGACCAGGAGGATGCAGCCCTCGCACGCGGCGAGGGAGCGGGAGACCTCGTAGGTGAAGTCGACGTGGCCCGGCGTGTCGATCATGTTGAGGATGTGGGTGGTGCCGGCACCCTCCACGTCCTCCCCGGGCGTCCAGGGCAGCCGGACCGCCTGGGACTTGATCGTGATGCCGCGCTCGCGCTCGATGTCCATGCGGTCGAGGTACTGCGCGCGCATCTGCCGCTGCTCGACGACACCGGTCAGCTGAAGCATCCGGTCGGCGAGCGTCGACTTGCCGTGGTCGATGTGCGCGATGATGCAAAAGTTACGGAGGAGGGCCGGGTCGGTACGGCTCGGCTCCGGCACGTTCGTAGGGGTCGGCACGCAGGATCCATTCAGTGAACGCGGGTAGGCGGGACTCGGGTATGACGTCTCCCCCATCGTCCCATGAGCGGGGCGGTCGGTCCGGTGCGGGCGGGGCCGCCACCGGCCCGGGGTGGACGCCGGGGGCCGGGCACGGGCCACCGGAAGCCCCGATTCGGACGTTGTGGGGGCTACTGGTAGCCTGGACCACTGCGCTTCGTGCCCTCTCTCGTGCGCGGCGCAACTCGAAACTCCAACGAACCTGAAAAGGCTCTTTCGTGGCGAACATCAAGTCCCAGATGAAGCGGATCAAGACCAACGAGAAGGCTCGTCAGCGCAACAAGGCTGTCAAGTCCGCTCTGAAGACCGCGATCCGTCGCACCCGCGAGGCCGTCGAGGCCGGTGACCTGCAGAAGGCCACCGTCGCCCAGGCCGAGGCCGCCAAGAAGCTCGACAAGGCCGCCAGCAAGGGTGTCATCCACAAGAACGCCGCCGCCAACAAGAAGTCGGCGCTGGCCAAGAAGGTCGCCGGCCTCAAGGGCTGACCCTTCCCCGCAGTACCTCTGCCTCCGGGGACCCAGCGGCCCCTCTCTCCGCTCCCCGGACGGTGCACCACCGCGCCGCACGCGGCCTGCGTTCGCCACGCGGGTGCGGCGCACCCGTCCCACCGGCCACAACGCCGGACGGGACCACGGCCCGGACCCCTTGGGTGACCGGGTGCACAACGTGACACGAGACCCCGTCTCCGCCTCCTTTTCGGGGGTGGGGCGGGGTTTTGTTGTGGGGGGGTGATGGGGGCTCCGTCCGGATGGCGTGACGAGCAGAAGCCCGACGGCAAAGGACTCGGCGCCCAGGGAACGGCCGTGCGCGGCCGGAACGCCCGCCCTGCGGTACGGCGCGGCGTGCTGGTATGCAGCGCTCGCGGGACTCTGGAGCCAGAGGACCTGTGGTGGCCGAGGAGCCCTCGTACGGTACGCACGCACGCCGTCCGTCACCGCGCGGGCGGGCCCGCCGTGCTCGTCTGCCTGTACCTGCCGGTGGAGGAACGCGGGATCAGCGGGAGCGGGCCGCGCGGGCGATCGTCACGACCGCCTTCTCCAGGGCGTACTCGGGGTCGTCACCGCCGCCCTTGACCCCGGCGTCCGCGTCGGCCACGGCACGCAGCGCCGTCGCCACGCCGTCCGCCGACCAGCCGCGCAGCTGCTGCCGTACCCGGTCGATCTTCCACGGCGGCATGCCCAGCTCGCGGGCGAGGTCGCCCGGGCGGGCACCGCGCGGGGCGGAGGCCAGCTTGCCGATCGCGCGCACGCCCTGGGCCAGCGCACTGGTGATCATGACGGGGGCGACGCCGGTCGCCATCGCCCAGCGCAGCGCCTCCAGCGCCTCGGCCGCCCGGCCCTCGACCGCCCGGTCGGCGACCGTGAAACTCGACGCCTCGGCCCGGCCGGTGTAGTAACGGGCGACGACGGCGTCGTCGATCGTGCCCTCGATGTCGGCGGTCAGCTGCGCGCAGGCGGAGGCCAGCTCCCGCAGATCGCTGCCGATCGCGTCGACCAGTGCCTGGCACGCCTCCGGCGTCGCCGAACGCCCCGCCGCCCGGAACTCGCCCCGTACGAAGGCCAGCCGATCGGCCGGCTTCGTCATCTTGGCGCAGGCGACCTCGCGTGCCCCGGCCTTGCGGGCGGCGTCCAGCAGCCCCTTGCCCTTGGCGCCGCCGGCGTGCAGCAGTACGAGGGTGATCTCCTCGGCCGGGGCGCCGAGATACCCCTTGACGTCCTTGACGGAGTCCGCCGACAGGTCCTGGGCGTTGCGCACCACCACGACCTTGCGCTCCGCGAAGAGCGAGGGGCTGGTCAGCTCGGCGAGGGTGCCGGGCTGAAGCTGATCGGAGGTGAGGTCACGCACATCGGTGTCCGGATCGGACGCGCGGGCCGCCGCCACCACCTGCTGCACGGCACGGTCGAGCAGCAGCTCTTCCTGGCCCACCGCGAGCGTCACGGGGGCGAGCGGGTCGTCGTTTGCACTCTTCCTGGCCATCGCGTCCCAGCATCCCACGCCCCGGTGACAGCACCGCCGGGCGGGCGTTCCTGGGCTTGGCCAGGACGCTGGCCCCTCCGCTGTGGAAGCCCTGGCGCGCGTCACGGGTATCCCACGGCTCGGCCGCCGATTGCCGGGCAGCAGGGCACCGCGGGTCGGTCGGCGGACGGAGGTCAGCCGGAGGCGAGGCAGGTGCGGGTCTGGCGGATGGGCTTGACGGCGCGGCCGAGGTCGACCATGACGGCGTCGGGGGCGGTGACGGCACGGCCGAGGGTCACTTCGACGGCCGGCTCACGGCCGTAGGTGACGAGGGTTCGTGTGCCGTCGGTGGACGGTTCCCCGGTGGACTCGGGCTGCCTGAACACCCAGTCCACGCCGTCGGCCGTCACACAGGGATCGGTGGTCGGCCGCAGAGGCGTGATGCCGCAGCGCAGGATGATGTCTCCGTCCCCCCACACGGCGGTGCCGGGCACATCGCTCGCCGTGCGGTCGAACCCGGCGAGACGCTGCGGGTAACGCCCGTCGAGCTTGGCGCACCCGGGAGCATCGGCGTGTTCGGCGGCCTCAAGACCATAGGTCGGCGAGGTGATCTCGCGAGCGGCGAACAAGCCTGCGACGACGAGCGCGCCACCTCCGACGCCAAGAACGATCCAGGTGCGAGGGGACGGCCGGCGCATGAGGTGCTATCTCCTTGGATTCACCGGGTGGGACGAGAGAAACGGTACGACAGCGAGGACATACCGGGCCGCCCTGCCCCCTGCCCGCAGCTCGCAGCTCGCAGCTCGCAGCTCGCAGCCCACTGCCCACTGCCCACTGCCCACTGCCCACTGCCCACTGCCCACTGCCCACTGCCCACTGCCCACTGCCGGACAATGGTCGGGTGAGCGAAGTACACCACCAAGGGCCCGTCGACGCTGTTCCCGGCGCGGAACCGGGCAGCGCCCCGGGCAGGGCCCCCGAAGCAGGTACGGACGCGAGGGCGGCCGCGGGGACGGAAGACTCCTCCGGTGCGCACGGAGACGAACAGGTGCATGTCCTGGTGCTGCCGGACCGTGAGGCCGCGGAGGAGGTCGCCGAGGCCCTGGGCGAACGGTTCGGGGTCGCCGAGGAGCCCCAGGTCGTCCGGGACGCCCTGGCCGGTGAGGACGACGCCGAGGACGCACAGTGGCTGGTGGTGGTCGAGGACCCGGACCGTGTCTACGACGCGCACCTCCTGGACGGCCTCGCGGCCGAGTACGAGGGGTGGCGCGAGGCGCAGTGACCCCGCCCGGCGCCGGCCGTCGCGCACCGCTGCACACGGGCCCGCCCGCCGGACGTCGGAAACGGTCCGCCAGGTAGCGGGAACGCCCCACCGGGTGTCGAGAAAGGCCCGTCCGGCGCCGGGAACACCCCGCCCTATTTCGAGAACGGCCCGCACGGTGCCGGAAACGTCCCGCCCAGTACCGGGGCCGCCCCGTCGGCTGTCTTCGGCGGCGGACCGCCGTCCGCCCGGGTGCCTCCCCCGGGCGGCCGTTGCGGGGGCCGCGGCGGACGGCGGTGCGGGGGTGGCGGGTACGGCGTCGTTCTCTGGTCGTCGTGGAGAGGGCGGTCCAGGTGCCGAGTACGGCGATGCTGCCGTCGCGGTCGGTGCGCAGCACCGTCGTTCCCAGGTGTTGCAGGGCTCCGATGGTGCGGGGCGCCGGGTGTCCGTAGGGGTTGCCGGTGCCCGCGGAGATGAGGGCCAGGCGGGGTGCCAGGCGGTGGAGGAGAGCCGGGTCCTGGTAGGCGGAACCGTGGTGGGCCACCTTGAGGACGTCGACGGGTCCCAGTTCCGGGTGGGCCGTCAGCAGGGCCTGCTGGGCGGGTGGTTCCAGGTCCCCGAGGAGCAGCAGGGTCAGTCCGGCGGTACGAACGAGGAGTGTCACGCTGGAGTCGTTGGGGCCCTCCGCCGTGGAACGCCCCGGGGGCGGCCACAGTACGTCCCAGGAGAGCGGGCCCAGCGTCCGGTGTTCGCCGGCGGCCGCGTGGAGCACGGGCACCTGGGCGGCTGTCGCGGTGCGCCGGACGAACGCGGCCTGTCCCGGTGGTTCCGGCAGCGTCGTGGTCTCGATCGCCCCGACGGAGCGGCCGCGCAGGGCGCCGGGAAGGCCGTCCACGTGATCGGCGTGGAAATGGGTGAGAACGAGAAGCGGGATGCGGTGGATGCCGAGGTCGCTCAAGCAGCGGTCGATGGCCCGCGGTTCGGGACCGGTGTCCACGACCAGGGCGGTGCCCTCGCCGGCCGCCAGCACCAGTCCGTCGCCCTGGCCGACGTCGCAGGCCATGGCGCGCCAGCCCGGCGGCGGCCAGCCCGTCAGGACGCGGGTGAACGGTGCCGGTCGCCACACCGCGAGGATCAGCGCCAGGACACACAGGAGGGACAACCAGGGTCTGCGCAGCAGGCGGCGGGTGAGCGGTACGAGGACGAGGGTGGCCGCCGCCAGGAGCAGCCCGCCGGTCCAGCCGCCCGGCCAGGCGATCTGGGCGCCCGGCAGTGACGCCCCCGTGCGGGCCACGGTGGCGATCCATGTGGCGGGCCAGCCGGCGCACCAGGCAAGTGCCTGGGCAGCGGGAGGGACGAGCGGGGCGAGGGCGAGAGCGGCGAAGCCGAGGATCGTCGCGGGGGCGACGGCCGGTTCGGCCAGGAGGTTGCAGGGGATGGCGACGAGGCCGACCCGAGCGGCCAGTACCGCGACGACGGGCGCGCAGACCGCCTGGGCCGCGGCCGCGGCAGCGATGATCTCGGCGAGCCTCGGCGGCACCCGGCGCCGCTGGAGGGCGGCGCTCCAGCGCGGGGCGATCAGCAGCAGAGCGCCGGTGGCCAGAACGGAGAGCAGGAAGCCGTAACTGTGCGCCAGCCACGGGTCGTAGAGGACCAGCAGCAGTACGGCGGCGGCCAGCGCCGGGAGCAGGGAACGGCGGCGGCCGGTGCCGATCGCGAGGAGGGTGATCAGCCCGCAGGCCGCGGCCCGCAGCACACTGGGGTCGGGGCGGCACACCACGACGAAGGCCAGGGCGAGGCCCCCGCCGACGAACGCGGTACCGCGCAGTGACAGGCCCAGGCGCGGTGCCAGGCCGCGGCGTTCCGCGCGGGTCGCGAGATACGGCGGGCCGATCAGCAGGGCGAGCACAATCGTCAGATTGCTTCCGGAAACCGCCAAAAGGTGCGTGAGATCGGTGTCCCGGAAGGCGTCGTCGAGATCGGGCGGTACGCGTGAGGTGTCCCCGACGACCAGGCCCGGCAGCAGTGCGCGGGCGTCGGGGCGCAGACCGTCGGTGGCCTCGCGGAGCCCGGCGCGCAGGCTCCCGGCCATCCGCTGCACCGTGGACGGCGGGGCGATCTGCCGGGGCTCCGGGTCCGAGACCCGCAGTACCGCGGCGATCCGGTCGTCCTCCGACATCGGTGGAACGGCCCGGGCCGTGACCCGGATACGCGCCGAGGGCAGAAGCGCACGCCAAGCGGCGAAGGGGGTGGGAGACGCCCGGGAACGGGAGCTGTCGGTGTCCTCGGCACCGTGTTGCTGGACGACCACGAGGGTGGGGGTGCGCACGGCGGTCGTCGAGCCGTCCGGTGCGGTGAGGCGCACGGCATCGGCCCTGAACACCACAGACGGGGGCGTGTGCCCGGACCCGCGCACCTTCGGACGGGTCAGCCGAGGGTCACCGGTCACCTCCAGTTCGACGGTGAGGCGCGCGGAGCGCTGCGCCAAGGCGGACAAGGGGCCGCGATGCACCTCCGCCGCGCGTAAGGCGGCGGAGACCGCCCCGGCCGCCGCGCACAGCAGCACCGCGGCCGCTGCCACCAACGCTCCGGCCGACCAGAAACGTGGAGCGAGGCGGCGACGTAGGGGAGCGACGGCAGATGGTGGAGGCGGGTGCGAGGGGGCGGAGGGAGTGGCGGGAGCGGCCGGGCGGGGCGGGTTGGCCGACGGGCCAGGAGTGACGCCCGTTCCGGCCGGGACGTCTCCTCCCTCGTTCTCCTTCCGTCGTCTCGCGGCCGTTCGTAAGGCCCACGCGGCGAGGGTGACGGCGGTCGCGGAGGCCACCGCCACGGCCTCGCCCGGTGCGTCCAGAGCGAGTGCGGCCGCTGCCCAGGCGGCCAGGGCCGGGGCGACGAGACGCAGATCGGACGATCGGTCGCGGCGGTTGTCGGAGGCATCGGGGGGTGCCGGGCTTCGTGTGTCCGTCGCGGTGTGGTGCGCCGTCATGGCTGGACCAGCGGGCGCAGGTCGGCGAAACGGTGTTCGCCGATGCCGGTGACTTCGCGGAGTTGGCCCACGGACGTGAACCCACCGTGCTGGGTGCGGAACTCGACGATGTGACGTGCCAGGACCGGGCCCACTCCCGGAAGGGTGTCGAGTTGCTGCTCCGTGGCCGAGTTGAGGCTGAGGGGCTGTGCCGGGACGCCGGGGGCTCCGGTCCCGCCCGTTGTTCCCGTTCCTGATGGGCTGTTGGCGGAGCCGTTCTGTCCCCCGGCTGTCGCGGTCGCTCCCGTCGCCCCTACGGCGATCAGTTCTCCGTCAGTCAGCAGACGCGCTCTGTTCAGCCCGGTGGTGCTCGCCCCGGGCAGGACGCCACCGGCCGCTTGCAAGGCATCGCCCACCCGCGACCCGGGCGGCAGCCTGCGGACACCGGGGTGGCGCACTTTGCCCGCCACATCGACGACCAGCGGACGACCACTCGCACCGCCTCCTCCCGCCGCCGGGGGTACCGGCGCGGGCCCGGACGGGGACGTGCGGGGAGCGGAGGCCGGGGCCGCCACCGGCCGTTCCGCCACCGGCGCACGCACCGGCTCGGGGGACGCCGCCCAGAAGTGCTGCACGGCGAAGACCACCGCCACCACCAGGACCACGCCCAGCGCGACGAGCGCCTTCGGCTCCGTCCCACAGCGCGTCTGGACCCACAGCGGCAACCGTTCGCGCACGCCGGACCATGTCCGCTGCCACACCCCGGACCGCACGCCCCCGGATCGCCGCTCCTCGGCAGACCGTGACTCGCAGGACGGCGACTCGAAGGACGATTGCTCACGCGGGGCCCGCTCGACGGGCGACGACCCGTCAGGCGGTGGATCATGGTGCCGATGCGGAGCATCCGGCACCCGGGGTGGACGGGAACGCACCGCCGTGCCGTCACGCTCAGGCGCCCCCACACCTCTCAGCGCCGCCGTCGCACCGCCCTCATCCGGCCACACCCCCGCACTCGTACGCCCGGCCGCGCCGACTCCCGATGCCACTCCCCCGCCACCCTGCGCCTCACCAGCACCCGCACTCGCACCCGCGAAAAGCGCGGCAGCACGTGCTCGTACCGCATCGGCGGACACGGCGTGCGTCTCGGCAGCCAGGCGCGCCCCGAGCCGTACCCGACGCGGTCGCTCGCGACGACGATGCCGGGCAGCCCCACGCGGGGAAGGGGAATCGCGCGGAGAGACGACCTCGTCCGACGCGGCGCCGACGCCCGAGCCGCGAGGGCGGCCACCGAGAGCGAGCGACGAACCAGAACCAGAACCAGCAGCTACAGAGAGTGATGAATTCGTCATGCCACAAGACGCTAGCCCCGTCGAGCAGATCCCGCCGATCACCCCCAACTTCAGTGGATAACCCGCGAGTTGTGGATAACCCCGCCCCTCGAAGGAGTGACCACCAACAGCGAAGAGTGACGCCGAGCCCCGCCGAACCTCACATCGGCGGCGAGACGACAACCCCCAGCAACCCGGGCCCGGTATGTGCCCCGATCACCGCTCCCACCTCGCTCACATGCAGTTCGCGGAGGCCGGGTACCCGTTCGCGGAGCCGGTCGGCGAGGGCGTTCGCGCGCTCGGCGGCGGCGAGATGGTGCACGGCGATGTCGGCCTCGCCCTCGCCCGCCCGTTCCACGGCGATCTCCTCCAGGCGGGCGATGGCCCGGGAGGCGGTGCGGACCTTTTCGAGGGGTTCGATGCGGCCGTCGGTGAGCTGGAGGAGGGGCTTGACGGCGAGTGCCGAGCCGAGCAGGGCCTGGGCGGTGCCGATCCGGCCGCCGCGTCGCAGGTAGTCGAGGGTGTCGACGTAGAAGTAGGCGGAGGTCGCCGAGGCGCGTTTCTCCGCGGCGGCGACCGCGTCGTCCGCGTCCCCGCCGGCCGCCACCGTCTCGGCCGCCGCGAGGGCGCAGAAGCCGAGAGCCATCGCGACCGTCCCGGTGTCCACGACGCGTACCGGGACGGGGGCGTCCTTGGCGGCGAGCGCCGCCGCGTCGTAGGTGCCGGACAGTTCGGAGGAGAGGTGAAGCGAGACGATGGAGCTCGCGCCCGCGGCGGCGACCGCGCGGTAGGTGTCGGCGAAGGTGCCGGGGCCGGGGCGTGAGGTGGTCACGGGGCTGCGCTTGCGGAGGGCCTGGGCGACGGATCTCGCGGAGATCTCGGTGCCCTCTTCCAGGGCCTGGTCCCCCAGGACGACGGTCAGCGGTACGGCCGTGATGTGGTGGCGCTCCTGTGCCACCCGCGGCAGGTAGGCCGTGGAATCGGTGACGATGGCGACATGGCGGGACATGAGTGGGAGATTATCCGGGGAACGTCACGCCCGTCAGCGCGGTCCCGTGCGGCCCCTTCCTCTTCGGCCACGGGCCCCGCCTCGCCTCGCACGCGCCCCCGCGGAACGGGGCCGTCAGTTCATGTGTTCCGCACGCGCCGCCTTCTGCCACGGATAGGTGGGCCGCCCCTGCGGATTTCCGGCGGTTATCGCCGACGCCTCCGCGCTCCCGGACGGCCTCGCGGCACCCGCCCCGGCGGCCGCCGGCGCCGTCCCCGGCGTCCCGCCTTCCATGGGTTCCCGCGTCCAGTGCCGCAGCGCTCCGGCCTCCATGTCGATCTCGTCACCCAGCGCCGCGAGATCGTCGTCGGCGAACTTCCGCGCCCGGTCGCGCGCCGCCCAGCGCAGCGACTCCGCGGAGTGGGTGATGCGCTCCGTGCGTTCCCGCAGCTCCGGCAGGCGGGCCGCGATGGTGGCGCGGTCGGGCTCGCGTTCCAGCCGCTTGAGTTCGTCGTCCAGCTCATGGCCATGGACGCTGAGCCGTTCGAAGAGGCTGAGCGATTCACGGAGCGAGGCGTCCTGGGCGCTGTCGGTGTGCAGGACGTCCTGGGTGGCGCGCATCGAGGTGCGCAGGGAGAGTCGCAGCTGTGCCAGCTCGCCCGCCACCCCGGGCTGGGTGAACTGCCGGGCCCTCAGACCGGTGTCCTCGACGGTCCTGCGGGCCTGGGCGACGGTGCGGTCCACACCGCGCTTGGCGGCCTGTACGGCCTTGACCGTGAGATACACCCCGGCCACGACGAAGAGGACGAAGAGCACCCCGAGGACGGCGATCACGGCTTCCATGCGCTCCCCCAGAGAGATCGGCGGCGCCGGTTCCCGCACCCGCGCCCTGCTTCTTCCACCGTAAACGGAAGGGGCAGGCCGGTGGTTCCCCTGGAACCCCCAACCTGCCCGTAGGGGAAAGCCCCCATACCGCGCCGGACGGACGCGCGAAACGACCGTCCGGCCCCGTCGGCAGGGCCGTGACCTGCGTCATCACCTCACCGGTCCGGCCCTGCCCCGCGGTGCCCGCCGTGTCCGGTCGTGTGCCGGAGGGCGGGTACCGCGGGTCACCCGGGCGGCGGCGTCCGTGCCGTCCGCCGCCCGGGTCCGGCGTCAGGCCGGGACGATGTTGACCAGCTTCGGCTCCCGGACGATCACCTTGCGGATGTCCGCGCCGCCCAGCGCCGCGATCACCGCGGGCTCGGCCAGCGCGGCCGCCTCCAGGTCCGCGCCGGAGATCGACGGCGCGACCTCCAGGCGGGCCCTGACCTTGCCCTTGATCTGGACGACGCAGGTCACGGTCTCGTCCACCACGTAGGCGGGGTCGGCGACCGGGAAGTCGGCGTGCACGACCGAGGTGGTGTGGCCCAGCTTGCGCCACAGTTCCTCGGCGATGTGCGGCGCCAGCGGAGCGATCAGCAGCACCAGCTTCTCGGCGACCGGGCGCGGAAGGGCGCCGCCCGCCTTGGTCAGGTGGTTGTTCAGCTCGGTCACCTTGGCGATGGCGGTGTTGAAGCGCAGGTTCGCCATGTCCTGGGTGACGCCGTCGATGGTCTTGTGCAGGACGCGCAGGGTGGCCTCGTCCGGCTCGGTGTCGGCGACGGTGACCTCGCCGGTCGCCTCGTCGACGATGTTGCGCCACAGCCGCTGGAGCAGGCGGTACTGGCCGACGACGGCCCGGGTGTCCCAGGGGCGGGACACGTCCAGGGGGCCCATCGCCATCTCGTACAGGCGGAGGGTGTCCGCGCCGTACTCGGCGCAGATCTCGTCCGGGGTGACGGCGTTCTTGAGGGACTTGCCCATCTTGCCCAGGACGCGGCTGACCTTCTCGTCCTGGTAGTAGTACGTGCCGTCGCGCTCCTCGACCTCGGCGGCCGGGACGGCGATGCCGCGGCGGTCGCGGTAGACGAACGCCTGGATCATGCCCTGGTTGTACAGCTTGTGGAACGGCTCGCGGGACGAGACGTGCCCCAGGTCGTGGAGCACCTTGCTCCAGAAGCGGGCGTACAGCAGGTGCAGCACGGCGTGCTCGGCGCCGCCGACGTACAGGTCGACGCCGCCTGCGGGCTGCCCCTCGCGCGGCCCCATCCAGTACTGCTCGACGGCGGGGTCGACCATCGCCTCGGTGTTGTGCGGGTCCAGGTAGCGCATCTCGTACCAGCACGAGCCGGCCCAGTTGGGCATGGTGTTGGTCTCGCGGCGATAGCGCCGGACACCCGCGCCGTCGCCGAGGTCCAGCTCCACGTTGACCCAGTCCTCATTGCGGGACAGCGGGGTCTCGGGCCGGGTGTCGGCGTCGTCGGGGTCGAAGGTGCGCGGGGCGTAGTCCTCGACCTCGGGCAGCTCCAGCGGGAGCATCGAGGCGGGCAGGCCGTGGGCGATGCCGTCCTCGTCGTAGACGATCGGGAAGGGCTCGCCCCAGTAGCGCTGGCGGCTGAACAGCCAGTCGCGCAGCCGGTAGTTGACGGTGCCCTCGCCGATGCCCTGCTCGGTCAGCCAGTCGGTCATCCGCGCCTTGGCGTCCGTCACGCCCAGGCCGTCCAGGGTGAGGGTGCCGGCGGACGAGTTGACGAGCGTGGCCTCGTGGGAGTCGAAGGCGTCGTCCCAGGTCGCCGGGTCGGTGCCGCGGCCGTCGGACGGCTGCACGACGCAGCGCATCGGCAGGTCGAAGGCGCGGGCGAAGGCGAAGTCGCGGCTGTCGTGGGCGGGCACGGCCATGATCGCGCCGGTGCCGTAGCCCATCAGGACGTAGTCGGCGATGAAGACGGGGACCTGCTCGCCGCTGACCGGGTTGGTGGCGTACGCGCCGGTGAAGACGCCGGTCTTGTCCTTGGCCTCGGCCTGCCGCTCGACGTCGGACTTGGCGGCGGCCTGCTTGCGGTAGGCGGCGACGGCCTCGCCCGGGGTCGCGTGGCCGCCGGTCCACGCGTCGTGGGTGCCCTCGGGCCAGGCGGCGGGGACGATGCCGTCGGCGCCCGAGACCAGCTCGTGCTCGGGGGCCAGCACCATGTACGTCGCGCCGAACAGGGTGTCCTGGCGGGTGGTGAAGACGGTGATCTTGTGGTCGCCGACCGGGAAGTCGACGCGGGCGCCCTCGGAGCGGCCGATCCAGTTGCGCTGCTGGAGCTTGATCGCCTCGGGCCAGTCCAGGTCGTCCAGGTCGTCCAGCAGGCGGTCCGCGTAGGCGGTGATGCGCATGTTCCACTGGCGCAGCTTGGACTTGAAGACCGGGTAGTTGCCGCGCTCGGAGCGGCCCTCGGCAGTGACCTCCTCGTTCGCCAGGACGGTGCCGAGGCCGGGGCACCAGTTGACGGGCGCGTCGGAGGCGTACGCCAGGCGGTACTCGCCCAGGACGTCGGCCCGCTCGGTGGCGGTCAGCTCACCCCAGGGGCGGCCGTCGGGGGTCTGCCGGGTGCCGGTCTCGAACTGGGCGACCAGGGTGTCGATGGGCCGGGCGGCGCCGGCCTCCGGGTCGTACCAGGAGTTGAAGATCTGGAGGAAGATCCACTGGGTCCACTTGTAGTAGCCGGGGTCGATCGTCTCGACGGAGCGGCGCTGGTCGTGGCCCAGGCCCAGGCGGCGCAGCTGGCGCCGCATGTTGACGATATTGGCCTCGGTGGAGACGCGGGGGTGGGTGCCGGTCTGGACGGCGTACTGCTCGGCGGGCAGGCCGAAGGCGTCGAAGCCCAGGGTGTGCAGCACATTGTGGCCCGTCATGCGCAGGTGGCGGGCGTAGACGTCGGTGGCGATGAAGCCGAGCGGGTGGCCGACGTGCAGTCCCGCGCCCGACGGGTACGGGAACATGTCCATGATGAACTTCTTGGGGCGGGCCGCCGCCTCCCCGTCCCCGGCGAGGTCACCGGTCGGGTTGGGGGCCTCGTAGGTGCCCTCCTTCTCCCAGAAGTCCTGCCAGCGTGCCTCGATGTCGGCGGCCAACGCGGCCGTATAGCGGTGCGGCGCTGCCACCTCGGCAGCGGTGGTCGTCTCGCTCATCGTCCTCAAAGCTCCATCGATGGTCTCTGCCCGCGGCTGCGAACCCGTTGTCCGCGGAAACAAAAATGCCCCTCGCACAGGAGGGGACGCCGCGCCGATGCCGACCCTGGTCGGCCACCTCGGATGGCCCGGTCGGTACTGGTCAGCGCGGCCCGCTAAGCAGAAGGCGTACGGCACGCATGGCGCCAGGGTACCGCAGGGCGTACGGGGCCCGCGCCGTGGATTCCACGACGAGGGCCCCGGTCCGTCCCGGGCCGCCCCGTACGCGCCGTCCCCGGGGGCACCGGAGGGGCGGCACGGGCGGCCCGGCGTGGCGTGTGTCAGGGGCGGTACGAGCTGACGTAGCCGTCGGCGGGGGTGCCCACGCCGGTGACGTCGTCGTAGCCGACGACCGCGTGCAGGGAGGTGTCCTTGCCCAGGGTGCGCAGCGTGGTCTTCGTCCCCTCGCTGGCGTCGACGCCGTTCACGTAGTCGACGCGGACGACCGCGAGGCCGCGGCCGGCGCCCAGCGGGTGGTCGGTGACGTCGTGGAGGGCGGGGGTGCCGTAGCGCTGGTAGAGGGCGGGGTTCGCGAAGCCGATGGGGACGCCGTGCCGGGCCTGCTGGGCCAGCGCCTGGACGCCGGCGATCACCGGCGCGGCGAGCGAGGTGCCGCCGGTGCGGTACTCGTCGTAGGCGAGGGAGCCGTCGGGCCGGGTCTGGGTCTGGCCGACGAGGAAGCCGGTGTTGGGGTCGGCGACGGCCGCGATGTCCGGGACGGTGCGCATCGGGGCCCTGCCGCCGGCCTTGGAGAGGCGGTCAGGGACGATGCCGCGCTGGTAGAAGGGCTGGGCGACGGTCTTGCTGGTGCCGCCGCCGGCGCCGCTGCCGAAGGTGCCGGGGAAACCGGTCCAGCTGGTGCCGTCGGCCGAGAGCGGCGCGTTCAGGGTGCCCCAGCCGGTCTCCCACTGGTACGTGTCGTGCTTGCCGACGGCGAGGGAGGTGCCGCCGACCGCGGTCACCCACGCGGAGTTCGCGGGGGTGCCGACCTGCTTGGTGCCGCTGTTGGCGGCCTCGTCGCCGTCGTCCCCGGAGGAGAAGTAGAAGCCGATGCCCTGGACGGCGCCCTGCTGGAAGATCTGGTCGTAGGCGGCGGCCACGTCGGGCGTCTCGTTGGCCTCGATGTCGCCCCAGGAGTTGGAGACGATGTCGGCGAGATGGCCGTCGACGATCTTGCCGAGGGAGTCGATCAGGTCGTCGTCGTAGCAGGAGGACGCGCCGACGTAGACGAGGTCGGCGTCCGGGGCGACGGCGTGCGCGGCCTCGACGTCGAGGGTCTCCTCGCCGTACCAGCCGGCCGCACCGCACTCCTCCAGGTGCGTGTAGCCGTCGGGCAGCACCTGCGAGAGCTGGCCGGCGCGGTAGCGCTTGTCGCCGTTGCGGGAGGCGTAGCGCCGGGCGTCCTGGGCGATGGTCGGGGAGGCGTAGGCGTCGGTGATCGCGATGGTGACGCCCTTGCCGGTCCACTTCTTCGCCCCGTAGGCGGCGCGCAGTTGCTTGCCGGTGTAGCCCTTGATCGCGTAGGGCGCCTTGGTCCCGTAGGCGGAGGGCAGCCGCTTGTCGGTCCGGGAGCCGTAGTACGTGGAGAACGGGCCGGCGTTGCGGAAGACCTGGGAGGGCGGCGGGAGCTCGGTGGTGTGGTGCTTGGCGTACCGCGGCGCGTTGTCCAGGCCGGTGACCGTCAGCACCGCGCCGGCCAGGCGGGCGGGCGCGGAGGCGGTGGTCGAGGGGGCGTGGTAAGTGCGGCCGTTCCTGCGGTAATTGTGCAGGTCGGTGGCGAAGGCGCGCTCGGCGGCGGACGCGTGGCCGCGGACCGTCAGATAGCGGTCGGTGGTCGCGGTGACCTTCAGACCGGACGTGGTGAGCCACTCGGTCACCTTGGCTATCTGCTCGCGCGTGGCGCCGTAGCGGGCCTTGACCTGGGCGGCGCTCAGGTACTTTCCGTACGCGGCGGAGTGCGGGTCGGACACGGCCCTCGCGTGATCGGCCAGCCCCTTGGCGTCGCGGCCGGCCAGGTAGACGCGGGCGGTGACGCCGGTGGACCCGGCGGTGGCTCCCTGGTCGGCGCTGCTGGTGGCCCAGGCCGGCTTGGTGCCCCGCAGCGCGTGGCGCCCTCCGTCGTGCCCGGCGGCGTCCGCGGCGGGTGCGCCGAACGCGAGCGCGCCGGCGACCAGGGGCAGCGTCGCCACCCAGGCCAGACCGGCGCGTGTGCGCGGTGTTCCGGTACGCCTTGCTCTCATGTGACCCCCTGCTGTGGCGATGCGGTGGCGCGAGGCGGCGGGGTGCGCCGATCCGGGTGCGGGCCGCCTCGCGGGCGCTGAATGAGTGGGATGTCGCACTCATGCGCTGCGCCACTCTTTCGGTGATCTGCTCATGTCAGGGGCATGCGATCACCAAGAAAAGACCAAGGAGGTCCATGAATGGGTCAGGAATGGCCCTCGGAATGCTCCGCAACCTGTCGCGTACGACGCGCTCCTGAGGTCACATCAGGACAGAACCGGAACAACGCCGCTGACGCGACCTATCACCGCCGCGTACACACCAGAGAGGCCGCCCTGATCGGACGGCCTCTCTGTATCCTGTGGAGCTAAGGAGAATTGAACTCCTGACCTCCTGCATGCCATGCAGGCGCTCTACCAACTGAGCTATAGCCCCTTGCGGTGTTTCGCTCCGGTTTCCCTCGGCGACATCGACTACATTACACGGCCCTCCCCGCCTTCTGCCAAATCGCTCCCCGGACCCCCTCCGCGTGACGCGCGGTACTGTCGGCACGCCATGCCCGATTCGTCCCTGGGGAGCCGTACGCCGTGACCGCCGAACAGTCGACCGAACCCGGCGGCCGCCGGCCCGGCCGGGGACTCCTCGGCCGGCGGCCGGTGCTCTGCGCGGCGGTGGCGTGCCTGCTGTCCTTCGCGGCCTTCTGGACCGCGCAGCGGCTCGCCCGCGTGACGATGATCGACCTGATGGTCTACCGCGCGGAGGGCTGGACCGCGCGCAACGGCGCCAGCCTCTACGACATGGTGGCGACCTCGGCCCATCTGCCCAACACCTACCCGCCCTTCGCTTCCCTGCTGTTCACGCCGCTGACGCTGGTCGACGTGCCGACGATGCGCACCCTGGCCACCGCCGGGAACCTCCTGCTGCTGACGGCCGTCGTCCACCTCTCCCTGCGCCTGGTCGGCAGGCCCCGGCGCGTCCCGGCGCCCGCGGCGACGCTCGCCCTGTCCGCGCTGCTGGTGTGGTGCGAGCCGGTGTGGACCACCCTGCGCTACGGGCAGATAAACCTGCTGCTCGCCGTACTCGTCCTCACGGACCTCACCCGCCGCAGGGACAGCCGCTGGGCCGGCGTCGGCATCGGGATCGCGGCCGGGATCAAGCTCACCCCCGCGCTGTTCGCCGTCGTCCTGGCCCTGGCCGGGCTGGTGGCCGCGGGACGGGCGCTGCGGGCGGGCGGCGGGCCGCGCGCCGCCTGGAACCCGTGGCTGCGGCAGGCCGTGACCGCCACCGGCACCTTCCTGGGCACCGTCGTGCTCTCCGCCCTCGTCCTGCCCCGGGA
This sequence comes from Candidatus Streptomyces philanthi, assembly GCF_059553635.1. Classification (NCBI taxonomy): domain Bacteria; kingdom Bacillati; phylum Actinomycetota; class Actinomycetes; order Kitasatosporales; family Streptomycetaceae; genus Streptomyces; species Candidatus Streptomyces philanthi. The sequence continues at coordinate 17,253 of NZ_JCANQV010000004.1, read as the reverse complement.
CTCGCACCGCTTCTGGACCGAGATCGTCTTCGCCGCCGACCGGGTCGGCGAGGTGGAGATCACCGCGAACCAGTCGCTGCGCGGCGCCCTCGCCCGGCTGCTGCACACCCATGACCCCGGCGCCGCCTGGGCCGTCGTGGCGGGCCTGACCGCCCTGGCCGGGCTGACGCTCGCCGTACGGGCGCTGCTGCGCGGCGACCGCGCCTGGTCGGCCGTCACCGCCGCCGTGACCGCCCTGCTGGTCAGCCCGGTCTCCTGGTCGCACCACTGGGTGTGGTGCGTCCCGGTGCTGGTCCTGCTGGGCCATGAGGCGCTGCGGCGCACCGGGGACGCGGCCCGCCGCTGGTGGCTGCTGACCGGGGCCACGGGCCTGCTGTTCGCCAGCTTCGCGCTGTGGTGGGTGCCGCACCGCTGGCACCGGCACGAGGAACTGCGCCAGAACGCCGTCCAACTGCTGCTGTCCGACGTCTATCCGCTCATCGGCCTGACACTCCTGGCGCTGGCCGCGGTACGTCTGCGCGGGACCGGGAAGCGGCGCCCGCCCCTGGCCCGTACGGCGGACGAGGACGACGCGACGGAGGTCCGGGCGGCCCGCTGAGCCGCGGGCCCGTGCGGCCGGGCCGTGGCGGCCGGACCGCAGCGGTCAGGCCGTGGCGAAGGAGTAGAAACGCTTCAGCGTGCAGTGCTCGTCGAGCAGCCGCCCGTAGATCGGCTCCCCGTCGAGCTCGCGGTAGGTCTCGATGGGGTCGCCCTTGATGACCAGGGCGCGGGCGCATTCCTCGCACCAGTACTGGTAGTCGGTGTTGAGCGGTTCCATGTCGCGGACGATCGGCGTGCCGCTGGTGCACCAGTCGCACTTCCTGCTGTGGGCGCCCATCGCTCAGCCCCCGTTCCGGAACGGCCGGCCGCCGGGCATCCACGGGGCGGGAAGCGCACCCCACAAGGGCCACCGCGCCGCGGTACGCCCGTCGCGCGGGTCCCCCAGGATGCTCGTGGGCATCGCGTCCTCTCCTCCCCTGCCGGCGCCGTCCGATTCTGCCATGGACCGCCGGGGCCGAACCATCTGTGACCAGCCGTTTCAGGAAGAGTGTCCCGGAAAGCGAAGTGCCGGACGGGGCTTCGGCCTGAAAGGCCGTCACACGGGGCCGGGCTCTCGGCGGCAGACCGGGGAGCGGGCGCGTCGCGGACCTCCTCGCACGGGTCCGCACACAGCAATGATCCCGCCGTCTCGCTCACCAGTGCCGGGCACTGGGACCGCGAGAGGCGGGATCATCCGGGTTGTGGAGCTAAGGAGAATTGAACTCCTGACCTCCTGCATGCCATGCAGGCGCTCTACCAACTGAGCTATAGCCCCGGGTCTTGTTCCGCTCCTCCGGGGTTTTCCCCGGCGGCGCCGCGAACAAGAAGAACTTTAGCCTGCGACCAGCCCGAATGTGAAATCCGGTCCCCCGGCCCCCCTCTCGTGGGGGCTCAGGTGTCGTCGCCGAGCACCGGCTCCGGCAGGGTGCCGGCGTTGTGCTCCAGCAGGCGCCAGCCGCGCGCGCCCTCGCCCAGGACGGACCAGCAGCAGTTCGACAGACCGCCCAGGCCCTCCCAGTGGTGGGCCTCCAGGCCGAGCAGCCGTCCGATGGTGGTGCGGATGGTGCCGCCGTGGCTGACGACGACGAGGGTGCCGCCGTCGGGCAGCTTGTCGGCGTGTGCGAGCACCACCGGGGCCGCCCGGTCGGCGACCTCGGTCTCCAGCTCCCCGCCGCCGCGGCGCACCGGCTCACCGCGCTTCCAGGCGGCGTACTCGTCGCCGTACCGGCCGACGATCTCGTCGTGCGTCAGGCCCTGCCAGGAGCCCGCGTACGTCTCGCGCAGGCCCGCGTCATGGGTGACGTCGAGGCGGGTGAGGACGGAGAGCTCCGCCGCCGTCGCCACCGCCCGCCGCAGGTCGGAGGCGATGATCGCGTCCGGTGCGAGGGCCGCGAGCAGCCGGGCGGCGCGGCGCGCCTGGGCGAGGCCCGTCTCCGTCAGGTCGATGTCCGTCGAGCCCTGGAAGCGGCGCTCCAGGTTCCAGGACGTCTGGCCGTGACGCCACAGGACGACGCGGCGGCCCCGGCCGCCCTTGGTGCCGTTCAGCGCAGCTCTCCGTCCTGCCCGGCGGCCGTGGCCGCGGCGTACTCGGCGGCCTTGCCCCTGGTCTTGCGCGCGTCCTCGGGCAGGTCTATCTCGGGGCAGTCCTTCCACAGGCGTTCGAGGGCGTAGAAGACGCGCTCCTCGCTGTGCTGGACGTGGACGACGATGTCGACGTAGTCGAGCAGCACCCAGCGGGCCTCGCGGTCGCCCTCGCGGCGCACCGGCTTGGCGCCGAGCTCCTTGTTGAGGCGCTCCTCGATCTCGTCGACGATCGACTTGACCTGCCGGTCGTTGGGGGCCGAGGCCAGCAGGAAGGCGTCGGTGATCGAGAGGACGTCGCTGACGTCGTAAGCGATGATGTCGTGGGCGAGCTTGTCGGCGGCCGCCTGGGCGGCGGCGTTGATGAGCTCGATGGAGCGGTCCGTGGCGGTCACAAGCGGCTTTCCGGTTCGGGGACACGCCGTCCGGCCTGGGCGCACTGCCCGCGGCGTGCCGCCTGCGGTGCGGCCGGATCGGCTTTTACACCCCTCAAGGGTCTCACGGACCACCGACACCCCCGGCGGGAATTCCGCCGTACCCGGGCCCGCCGCGGGGCCCGGGTACGGGCGTGTGCCGGTCAGCCCTTGTAGTCCTTGCCCAGCACCACGGTCAGATCGGCGTTCGAGACGCCCTGGCCCTGCCGGACCGCGCCCTCCGGGAGGTCCAGCGTCTTGGCGACCTCGACGGCCTTCGCCTTGGCGGCGGCGTTCGCGTAGGTCACCGAGGAGGTGGCCGTGGTCTCCGGGGAGGTGCCGGCGTTGACGACCGTGTAACCGCTGTTGACCAGCGCGGCCTGTGCCTTTCCTGCCGCGCTCGCGGTACCGGTCGCGTTGTGCACCGCGACCCGTGAGGTGGCACCCGGGGCGGTCTTCTTGACCGTGCCGCCGAGTACGTCCTCGACGACGGCGCTCGCCGCGGACCGGCTGAGCGTGCCGTCCGCCTGGACGGGCAGGACGGACGTCCCGTAGGAGCCGGCCTTCACCAGCTTCGCCCGCTGGGCGAGCGAGCTGCCCAGCTGGCCCTCGGTGAGCGGCGGGTCCAGCACCTGGAGCAGGGCCTTGACCGTGGCGGTGGCGCCACTGGGGTCGCTGGAGACCTTCCGCAGCGTGGCCTCCATCACCTGGCCGAACCGCCGCAGCTGCTTCTCCTCGTTCTCGTCGGGCCCGCGGTAGGTGGCGTAGCCGACGGCGGCCTGGCCGTTGAGGGTCCGGCCGCTGCCCTGCTTGACGAGCGGGGAGTCGCCCTGCTTGGCGCCCGGGACGGTGGCGTCGGCGTCGAGGGTGATCCCGCCGACGGTCTCGACGAGGTTCTCCAGGTAGGGGGTGTCCAGGCGCCAGCTGGCCTTGAGGTCGGCGCCGAGGAGGGTGTTGAGGGCGTCCCTGGTGGGCTCGGTGCCCTCGTCCTTGACGGACTTGCCGAGGGTGCTGGTGGTGCCGTCCTCCTTGGCGACGATGAGGTTGTTGGGCAGGAGGAGGGTGGTGCCCTTGTGGGTGGTCTCGTTGTCCACCAGGAGCGCGGTGGAGCTGTCGCCGGTCTTGGTGTTCCGCAGGTGGACGACGAGGACGTCACGTTTCTGCCCGCCGACCGCCTCGTCCGCCGCGTCGTCCGGGCCGCCCAGGGTGCCCGAGAACCAGAGCCAGCCGACGCCGCCCGCCACCAGGAGGGCCAGCACCACCGCGAGGACGACGACGCGGCTGCGGCCCCGGCGTTTGGCCTCCTCGCGCCGCTCGGTGCGGCTCTCGGTGAACTTCAGCCAGTCGATGACGTCCTCGGACTCCTCGTCCGGCTCCTCGACGAACGAGAACTGCTCGGTGCCGTGGCCGGGGTCCGCGGCGGAGGACGGGGAGGCGGACGAGGCGGAGGGGGACGCCGTGCCGGAGGGTCCCGTGGTGGTGTCCGGGGCGGTCGTGGCGTCCCGCTGCTCCTCGTAGGGCCGCTCCGGCTCCGTGTACGGCCCCTCCGGCTCCTCATAACGCCGTGACGGCTCCTCGTAAGGCCCTGGCGGCTGCCCGTAGGTCTCCTGCGGCGCGGCGTACGCCTCCGGTCCGCCCCCGTAGGCCACCTGCTGCCCGTAGCCGTCCCCGTAGGAAGGCTGCTCGTACGGGGGATGCGTCGCCTGCTGGGGGATCCACTCCTGCTGCTGGGTCCCGGGCGCGGGTTCCTGGTAGTACGGGCCGGGGTGGTCCTGCTGCCCGCCGGCGTGGTGGCCGTACGGGTCATAGCCCTGGCCCTGCTGTGCGGCGTAGGGGTCGTAGCCGGTCGCGACCTGCTGCCCGTAGGGGTCGTACTGCGTCTGGTGCTGCGGGTAGGGCTGCTGCGACGGATCGTGGTACACCGGCTGCCCGTAGGCGTCGTGGGTGTATCCGGGCTGCCCGTGCTGCCCGTACGGCTCCTGGGCGTAGGGGGACCCGTGAGGGTACGGGTCCTGCGGCCCGTGGGAATCCTGTCGGTCGCTCACCCGTGCCTCTTTCCGTCTGCCCCGTCAGCGGTCGTCGCGGTACAGCTGCTTCTTGTCGATGTAGCGGACCACGCCGTCGGGTACCAGATACCAGACGGGCTCGCCCTGGCTGACCCGTGCGCGGCAGTCGGTCGAGGAGATGGCGAGGGCCGGCACCTCGACGAGGGACACCGCGCCGTCCGGGAGTCCGGGGTCGGCGAGGACGTGGCCGGGGCGGGTCACGCCGATGAAGTGGGCGAGCGCGACCAGTTCCTCGGCGTCGTGCCAGGTGAGGATCTGGCCGAGCGCGTCGGCGCCGGTGATGAAGAACAGGTCCGCGTCGCGGTGGAGCGCCCGCAGGTCACGCAGCGTGTCGATGGTGTACGTCTTGCCGCCGCGGTCGATGTCGATACGGCTGACGGAGAACTGCGGGTTGGACGCGGTCGCGATGACCGTCATCAGATAGCGGTCCTCGGCGGGTGACACCCGTTTGTGGCTCTTCTGCCACGGTTGCCCCGTGGGCACGAAGACGACCTCGTCGAGGTGGAACTGGCTGGCCACCTCGCTGGCGGCGACCAGGTGTCCGTGATGGATCGGGTCGAACGTGCCGCCCATCACTCCGAGTCGCCGCTTCACGGGCCCTGTGTGCTCTCCCATGCGTGCAGACCCTACTGGGCGACGCGCGACGCCGGGGTTCCGGTACCGGCTCAGCGGTCCCGGTTGAAGCGGGTGGTGATCCAGAGCAGGAGCAGCAGGACGATCAGGGCACCGCCACCGGTGACCATCGGGTTGAGGCTCTCGTGGTTGCCCCCGTGCCCTGCTTCGGCGAGGGTGACCAGGGACTGTGCGGTGCTGTGCAGGATCATCGTCGGAGGACCAATCCGGGCTCGGGACGGGCAGAGACTTCCGCCACATCGTAAGCGGCCGCCGTGCGCGGGATCACGGCGACTCCTCCCGGACGTGCCGGACGGTCAGTCCTGACCGCCGTAGCCGCGCAGCAGGAACCACGCCAGGAAGACCGCGCCCACCACCCCGACGATGATCGTGGTCCGCAGGATCCAGCCGGGGCCGTCGTGGTTGGCGGCGGCGAGCAGCACGCTCTCGTTCAGCATGGTGCGCTCCCTCGAAGTGTGCAGGCGGTTCGGGTCCGTCGGCGCCAGCGTACGCCCGGGCATCCATTCCGCTGTCAGTGGCGTCCTCTAGTCTGAAAACACGCAGTCGAACAGGGGGAGGCCCCAATGACGGAGAGCCCGAACGACGGCGAGCGGGTGCCGAGCAGGGACCGCAAGCGGTTCCCCGGCATCTCCTCCCGCGCGTACGAACATCCGGCGGACCGCTCCGCGCTGGTGGCGCTGCGCAAGCTCAGCGGTTTCGACACGGTCTTCCGGACACTGAGCGGCCTGCTGCCGGAGCGCAGCATGCGGCTGCTGTTCCTGTCCGACTCCGTGCGGGTCAGCGACCGCCAGTTCGCGCACCTCAACGACATGCTGCGCGACGCCTGCTACATCCTGGACCTGGAGAAGGTCCCCCCGATGTACGTCAACCAGGACCCGCAGCCCAACGCCATGTGCATCGGCCTGGACGAGCCGATCATCGTGGTGACCACCGGCCTCGTCGAGCTGCTGGACGAGGAGGAGATGCGGGCGGTCATCGGCCACGAGGTCGGCCACGCGCTCTCCGGGCACTCCGTGTACCGCACGGTGCTGCTGTTCCTGACGAACCTCGCACTGAAGGTCGCCTGGATCCCGCTGGGCAATGTCGCGATCACCGCGATCGTCACGGCGCTGCGCGAGTGGTTCCGCAAGTCGGAGCTGTCGGCCGACCGGGCGGGTCTGCTGGTCGGGCAGGACCTCCAGGCGTCCATGCGCGGTCTGATGAAGCTGGCCGGCGGCAACCACCTGCACGAGATGAACGTCGACGCGTTCCTGGAGCAGGCCGAGCAGTACGAGTCGGGCGGTGACCTGCGCGACTCGGTGCTGAAGATCCTCAATGTGCTGCCGCGCAGCCACCCCTTCACCACGGTGCGCGCCGCCGAGCTGAAGAAGTGGGCGGAGAGCCGCGACCACCAGCGGATCATGGACGGCCACTACCCGCGGCGCGACGAGGACAAGGACACCTCGGTCACCGACTCCTTCCGCGAGTCCGCCGCGCACTACACCGAGTCGGTGCGCACCAGCAAGGACCCGCTGATGGGCCTGGTGCGCGACATCGCGGGCGGCGCCGGCGACCTCGGCGGCAAGCTGCGCGACACGGTCTTCCGCCGTCCCGGCGGCCCTAACGGATCGGGTGAGCAGGGGTCGGCCGGGAAGTAGGCGACAGCACTCCGCAGGCCGACGGGTTCGCCCGCTGGTGGGCATAGGGATCGGTGCCCACCGGGCGGGTGTTCCCGGCCTGCTGCCCGGCGAGCAGCGGGATGAGGGTGTCGCCGCGCCCCGCCCCGCAGGCCATCGGCCCGGCCTGGGTGCTGCTCTGGACGACCACCAGCCGGTGGTCGTTGAGGTCGCCGCGGTCCACGCGGAACCGCAGCTCGCGCCGGACGGTGAACAGCGAGGCGGCGCCCGGCGTGGGCCGCCCGGTGCCCTGCCCGGCCCGCTGCCCGGCCTCCGGGCCCGCCCGTACGGCGTACACGAAGGTGTAGTCGGCGGTGATCTGGAGGGTGTCGGGGCCGGTCTCCGTGGCGGCGAGGGTGCCGTTCACCCGTACCCCGCGGTCGGCGAGCACGGTGCGGTGGGGGTCGAAGCGGACCAGCCAGCCGGTGACGGCGTGCCCGCCGTCGTCCACGGGGTGCGCGAGGCTGCGGTCGAACTGGTCGAGCTGACCGGTGTCCACCAGCTGCCGCACGGGCCGTACGGACCCGCCGGTGAGGGTGGCGGGGTCCACCGAGGACCGTACGAGATAGTCCTTCGCGAGGGTCAGCGCGTCGACGATCTGGCTGTCGGAGAAGTGCTCGGTGCGCTGGACGGCGGGCAGATTGACGCCCGCGGCACCGACTTGGAAGTGCGCCGCGGGACTGTGTGCGAAGAGATCGGCGGGGGTCGCGCCGGGCACCCGTCCCGTCGGGGCGAGCGGGACGACGGAGGACCGCAGCGGCTCGGCCCGCTCGGGCACGGCCGCCTTGTACGGGTGGCGTATGCCCATGTAGATCGCGGTGCCGAAGGCCAGCACGATCAGCAGGACCAGCAGCAGGGCCTGCCGGGAGCCGCCCAGCCGCATCCAGGCGTGCCGGGGCCGGACGGCCGGGGTGTGGTGCTCGCCCAGCCGCTCGTCGGCGGAGAATTCCTGGAGCCGCGCAGCGCGTACGAACGACTCGTCGAAGACAACGGATCGGTATTCGTCCTCACCGCCACCGGGGGCGCCGTCCGGCGTCCCCTCGGGCGGATCTCCACGCCCGGTCATATCACCAGGGTAGGTCGCGAAGGCGTCCGCCAAACGCCCTGAGCACGGCGGTTTCGGCCGCCGTGCGGGCGCCCGGTGGCGTCAGTGCGCCGGGGGCAGCGCGGACACGGCGGGCCGCGCGCCGGGCGCGGACGGCAGGGGCGCGGCGGTCCGCTCCCGTGCGTGGACGCCCGCCGTGCCGTCCGTGCCACTGGAAGCGGGCGGCGGTGCGGGCGTCTGGGGCCGGCCGGCGGCGCCCCGGTAGACGGCGGCGAAGGCCAGCGCGACCAGGCCGATCCCCATGAGGACGGCGAGGACCCAGGCCACCGGGCGGTGCCAGCGGGTGCTGCCGCGGTAGGGGCGCAGCGCCCCGCCGTAGAGGCCGTACGGGCCGAAGGAGTCGCCGTACCCGTCGTCGGGGCCGTGCGCTCCCGACAGGCCCCTGCCGTCGGGGGCGGGGCCCGTGGGGCCGGTGGTGTCGGCCTCGGCGCGGGCGCGTGCCTCGGCGGCCGCCAGCATCCGCTCGACGGCGGACGGCTCGTGGATCAGCGCGCCGCGGACGAAGGACTCGTCGAACACCACGGAGGCGAATTCCTCGTCCGCCGCTCCGTGGCTCCCGTGGTCGTGCTCGTCGGGCTGTTCGCCGTCCGGGAACGGCGTGCCCCCCACCTTGTCCGGCACGCGTCCAGACTAGCCGGGGGGCGTCGTTCTGTGCAGGGAGCGGGGGGATTCCCGCGGCCGGTCAGCGGGTGTGGCCGTCGCCGGTGACGATGTACTTCGTCGAGGTCAGTTCGGGCAGGCCCATGGGGCCGCGGGCGTGCAGCTTCTGGGTGGAGATCCCGATCTCGGCGCCGAAGCCGAACTGGCCGCCGTCGGTGAAGCGGGTGGAGGCGTTGACGGCGACGGTGGTGCTGTCCACCAACCGGGTGAAGCGGCGGGCGGCGGCCTGCGAGGTGGTGACGATGGCCTCGGTGTGGCCGGAGGACCAGCGGCGGATGTGCGCGACGGCGGCGTCCAGGTCGGGCACCACGGCGGCGGCGATGTCGTACGACAGGTACTCCGTCGCCCAGTCCTCGTCGGTGGCGGGCGCGACCAGGCCGGGGCCCGCCTGCTGCCAGGCCGCGTCCCCGTGGACCACCACACCGGCCTGGGTGAGCGCCTCCAGGGCGCGCGGCAGGAACCGGTCGGCGATGCCGGCGTGCACCAGCACCGTCTCGGCGGCGTTGCAGACGCTGGGACGCTGGGCCTTGGAGTTGACGAGGATGTCCACGGCCATGTCGAGGTCGGCGGCCTCGTCGACGTAGACATGGCAGTTGCCGGTGCCGGTCTCGATCACCGGGACGGTGGACTCCTCGACGACCGTGCGGATCAGCGAGGCGCCGCCGCGCGGGATCAGTACGTCCACCAGGCCGCGGGCGCGCATCAGCTCGCGGACCGATGCGCGGCTCTCGCCGGGCACCAGCTGGACGGCGTCGGCGGGCAGCCCGGCGCCCTCGACGGCCCGGCGCAGGACGTCGACCAGGGCACTGTTGGAGGCGTACGCGGAGGAGGAGCCGCGCAGCAGCACGGCGTTGCCGGACTTGAGGCAGAGCGCGGCGGCGTCCACGGTCACATTGGGCCGGGCCTCGTAGATGATGCCGATCACGCCGAGGGGGACGCGGACCTGGCGCAGGTCGAGGCCGTTGGGCAGGGTCGAGCCGCGGACGACCTCGCCGACCGGGTCGGGCAGCGCCACCACATGGCGGACGTCGGCGGCGATGGCGGCGATCCGCTCGGGGGTGAGGGTGAGCCGGTCGACGACGGATTCGGGGGTGCCCGCGGCCCGCGCCTTGGCGGTGTCCTCGGCGTTGGCCGCGAGGATCGTGTCCGTGTGCGCGACCAGGGCGTCGGCGATGGCGAGCAGCGCGCCGTCACGGGCCGTGCGCGGCAGCGGGGCGAGGACGGCGGCCGCCTCCTGCGCGCGGCGGGCGGTCTCGACGACGGGCGAGGGGGACGAAGCGCTGCTGGTCATGACGGCAGCCTAGCCCGACGGCCGGCGGGCCCCGGGCGGTGGTTCACAGTGCGGACGGGCGGGGCCCCGGCCGGCGGGCGGCGGCGTCAGTACGGGTGGACCCCCACCGGTGTCGCGGGCGGCGGGCCGTAGCCCTCGGCGAGGCGCTGGTGGTACGTCTCGCGGTCGATGACCTCCAGGCCGACGATCTCCCAGGGCGGGAGGTTGGCCGAGGCGCGGTGCTCGCCCCACAGGCGCAGGGCGACCGCGGCGGCGTCGTGCAGGTCCCGTGCCTCCTCCCAGTAGCGGATCTCGGCGTGATCGTCGGCGTAGCGGCTGGTCAGCAGGAACGGGTGGTCGTGGGCGAGCTGTTCGAGCGCGCGCCGGACGTCCGCGAGGGGGGCCTCGGCCCCGGAGAGGCTGAGGGTGATGTGCCACAGCCGGGACGGTTCGTGTGGCGCGGCGGGGGCCGGCTGCCGGTCCGTGCCGGGGCACGGCGGCCGGTCGCCGTCCCCGGGACCGGGGGCCTCCCGGCCCGGCCCGACGCTGGTCAGTGCGCGCTCCGCCGTTCCTCGGGGCGATGCCCCTGGGCGCCCTCGTCTCACCGGCGGCCTCCTGTGATGCGCATCGCGTCGCGGTCGCGGGGCGGCGCGATGGTCCGGTCGTTCTTCGGCGTGCGGCGCCCTTGCGGCACCTCCCCAAAGTTGACCAGTCCGCGGGCCGTCGCGGGGGCGTTTTGCCGAAGGTCTCACGGAAGAGGGGCGCGCGGGGCCGCCGCCGGGGCGCAGGTACGGACCTGGGCCCCGGCCGCCGGGGCGTGCGCCGTGCGCTTCGGGGACCGCGCGGGATCAGCGGTCCAGCAGCACCAGATCGTCGCGGTGGACGATCTCGCGCTCGTACTCCGGTCCGAGTTCGCGGGCGAGTTCGCGGGTGGAGCGGCCGATCAGCCGGGGGATCTCGCGGGCGTCGAAGTTGACGACGCCGCGGGCGACGGCGTGCCCGCTGCCGTCCCGCAGCTCCACCGGGTCCCCCGCCGAGAACTCCCCCTCGACCGAGGCGATGCCGGCCGGGAGCAGCGAGGAGTGCCGTTCGGTGACGGCCCGCACCGCGCCGTCGTCCAGCACGAGCGCCCCGCGCGGCGCGGAGGCGTGGGCGAGCCACAGCAGCCGGTCGGCGGAGCGCCGGCCGGTGGGCAGGAAGTGGGTGCCGGTGAGGCCGCCGGCGAGCGCGTCGGCGGCCCGCGCGGCGGAGGTGAGGACGACGGGGACGCCGGCCGCCGCGGCGATCCGGGCGGCCTCGACCTTGGTGACCATGCCGCCGGTGCCCACGCCCGAGCGTCCGGCGCTGCCGATGGAGATGCCCTCCAGGTCCTCGGGGCCGCGGACGAGCGCTATCCGGGAGGTGCCGGGGGTGGCGGGGTCGCCGTCGTAGAGGCCGTCCACGTCGGAGAGGAGGACCAGCAGGTCGGCGCGGACGAGATGGGCGACGAGCGCGGCCAGCCGGTCGTTGTCGCCGAAGCGGATCTCGTCGGTGGCGACGGTGTCGTTCTCGTTGACGATCGGTACGACGCCCATGGCCAGGAGCTGGTCGAGGGTGCGGCAGGCGTTGCGGTAGTTGACGCGGCGGCTGGTGTCGTTGCCGGTCAGCAGGACCTGGCCGACGCGGCGCCCGTAGCGCGCGAAGGACGCGGTGTACCGGGCGACGAGGAGGCCCTGGCCGACGCTGGCCGCGGCCTGCTGCCGGGCGAGGTCGCGGGGGCGGCTGCCGAGTCCCAGGGGCGCGAGGCCGGCCGCGATGGAGCCGGAGGAGACCAGCACGATCTCCTTGTCCGCCTTGTGCTGGTGCGTGGCGAGTACGTCCACCAGGGCGTCGACGCGGTCCGCGTCCAGCCCTCCGGAGGCCGTGGTCAGCGAGGAGGAGCCGACCTTCACCACGATCCTGCGGGCGTCCCTCACGTCCGCTCTTGCGCCTGCCACCTTTACCCCTGTGCTCGCCGGTGTGTCCGCCGTACGGACCGGTCCGTACGGTCCTACGGCCGCAATCTACGGCAGCGGGGGCCTGTGGCGCGCACGGGTATCGCGTGACGGACGGTGCGGGAGGCCACGGACCGGGGAGTTCCCGGCGCGGAAGGCGAAGAGTGTGCGATTTTCCATAAGACGGTGTTCATGCGACTTGGGTTGCGTGCGATTGGTCCGTATTCACGGTGATGAGAGCCACAGCGGATTGTCACCAGGGCCGCCATGGTCATACGGTCGGGAGTCGATCGGTCCCGTTCGGTCGCTCCGGCGGCGTCGCAGCGCGGGACCCGGCCGCCCCCTCGGCCTCCCCCTCCCTTTCGTTGCTGCCAGGAGCCCTCCCCCGTGCTTTCTGCCGGAACCGCCCCACGCCGAGCCGTGCAACTCGCGGCGCTTGCCGCGCTGCTGCTGGCGTTCGCCGCCCAGCTCGTCGGCGCGTTGCTGCCCGTCATCCCGCTGTTCATCGTCGCGTCCCTGGCCAATCTCGGCCTCGACCTCGTCCTCCAGCACCGGCAGCCCGGTCTGCTGTCCGTGCTGGGCCGGGTACGCTTCGACGTGACGGTGCGTCAGCTGCTGCGTGACATGCTGATACTGGTCGGCCTGCTGCACATCGACGGCATCAACCCGCTCGTCGAGCAGGCCCCGCTGACCATCATTCTGCTGTTCTTCTACAGCACGCACTTCGCGTGCCAGGCCGTCGCCGTCCTCGTCCGCAGGAAGCGGTCGCTGCCGTTCGTCACCCGCAACATCGACGCCTCCGCGCTCGGTCTGTGCGACGCCCCGCCCCGGCTGCTCTCCCGTCAGACGGGCCGGCGGCTGCTGCGTTTCTCGGTGCCCTCCACCGTCGGCATGATGGTCACCGCGCTCACCGCGGACGCCCTGTGGGCCGGTATCGGGATGGCCGCCTCCCTCCTCCTGTCCGTCGGCGGCACCGTCCACCTGGGCACCTGGCTGCTGCCCCGCAAGCGGGTGCCCGGTGAGCAGGAGGCCCTCGCGTGGCTGGACGGCTGGCTCGCGGAGTACCGGCCGACGCTCGGCATGTACTTCTCCGGCGGCGCCACCTCCGCGTACCAGGCCAACATGTGGCTGGGCACGCTCGCCGGCCTGGACGGCAGGCCCCTCATCGTGCTCCGCGAGCGCTTCATGGTGCAGAAGATCGACGCGACGGACATCCCGATCCTCTGCATCCCCAAGGTCGCCCATCTGATGCGCCTGGAACACAGCACCCTCAAGATGCTGCTGCACCCCGCGAACTCCGGGAAGACCTCCCAGATCCTGCGCATCCCCTCCCTCAAGCACGCCTTCATCAACCACGGCGAGAGCGACAAGCTGTCGTCCTGCAACCCGTACGCGAAGGCGTACGACGAGGTGTGGGTGGCGGGCCCGGCCGCCCGCGACCGCTACCAGCTCGCCGACATCGGCGTCGACGACAAGGACGTCGTCGAGGTCGGCCGCCCCCAGCTCGCCCCGATCCAGCCGTACGCGGGGCCGCCCTCCGGCCGTCCGACGACCGTGCTCTACGCCCCGACCTGGGAGGGCTGGGACGGCAACCCGGGCAACACCTCCGTGGTCCTCGCCGGAGAGAACATCGTCCGGGCGCTGCTCGCCGACCCGGACGTCCGCGTGCTGTACAAGCCGCACCCGATGACCGGCTCCGTCGACCCGGCGGCCGGCGCGGCCGACGCCCGCATCCGGGCGATGATCACCGAGGCCAACGGGCGGCGCGGCGACACCTGCCCGGCCCCCGGCGCCGCCGCCGAGCTGGAACGGCGCGCCGCGGAACTGGACCGCCTCACCACCACCTCCTTCCGCGCGAGCGCGGACGAGCTGGAGCGGATGCGGTTGCAGGGCGCCCCGGCCGAGGGCCGCGCCGCCGCCGTGGACGCCGCGCTGGCCGCCTGGGAGGAGGCGTACTGGGCGGCCGCCCCGGAGGGCGAGCACCGCGTCGTCACCACCGCGCGCCCCGGTGTCTTCTCCTGCTTCAACCAGGCCGACGTGCTGATCAGCGATGTCTCCAGCGTCGTCTCCGACTACCTCACCAGCGAGAAGCCGTACGCGGTCGCCAACACCTCCGGGATGAGCGAGGCGGAGTTCCGCGACGCCTTCCCGACGGTACGGGCGGCGACCGTCCTCACCCCTGACGCCGACGGCGTGGCGGAGCTGCTCGCCGCGGTCCGCGACCCCGCGCGCGACACCCTCGCCGCCGCACGCACGCAGCTCAAGGAGCATCTGCTGGGCCCCTCCGACCCGCCGTCCTCGGTCCGCTTCAACGAGGCGGCCCAGGCGCTGTGCGCCGAGGCGGACGCCCGCCGCGCCCGGATGGAGCGCCGGCTGGCCGGCATCCCCGGGCAGCGGTCGCAGGCGGACGCGGACGCCCGGGAGGCGGGACGGGCGCCGGGCGGAGCGCCCGGCACGGCGACGACCGTGTGAGCCACGGCACGGGGAAGGGCCGGGGAGGAACGTTTTCCTCCCCGGCCCTTCCCGTCGGGCGACGCCGTGCGGCGGAGCCTAGAACGGGCGGAAGCCCTCGTACTCCTGGTCAGCCTCGTCCCGGATCGCCTCGCGCTCGCGGCGGCGCTGGACGGCCGGACGCAGCTGGTCCATGCGGTGGTCCTCGCCGCGGCGGCCGAGCATCTCCGCGCCGGCCGCCATGGTGGGCTCCCAGTCGAAGACCACGGCGTTGTCGTCGGAGCCGATCGCGACGCCGTCGCCGGCCCGCGCGCCCGCCTTGAGCAGCGCGTCCTCGACGCCGAGGCGGTTGAGCCGGTCGGCGAGGTAGCCGACGGCCTCGTCGTTGTTGAAGTCGGTCTGGCGCACCCAGCGCTCGGGCTTGTCGCCGCGGACCCGGAAGAAGTTCTCGCCCTCCTCCGTGACCGTGAAGCCCGCCTCGTCCACCGCCTTGGGACGGATGACGATGCGGGTGGCCTCCTGGACCGGCTTGGCGGCGCGTGCCTCGGCGACGATGCCGGCGAGCGCGTAGGACAGCTCCTTGAGGCCCTGGTGCGCGACGGCGGAGACCTCGAAGACGCGGTAGCCGCGCGCCTCCAGGTCGGGCCGGATCATGTCGGCGAGGTCCTTGCCGTCCGGGATGTCGACCTTGTTCAGGACGACCACGCGGGGCCGGTCCTCCAGGCCGCCGTACTCGGCCAGCTCGGCCTCGATGACGTCGAGGTCGGAGACCGGGTCGCGGTGGGACTCCAGCGTCGCGGTGTCCAGGACGTGGACGAGCACCTCGCAGCGCTCGACGTGCCGCAGGAACTCCAGGCCCAGGCCCTTGCCCTTGCTGGCGCCGGGGATCAGACCCGGGACGTCGGCGATGGTGTAGACGGTCGAGCCGGCCGTGACCACGCCGAGGTTGGGGACCAGCGTGGTGAAGGGGTAGTCCGCGATCTTCGGCTTGGCCGCCGACAGCACCGAGATCAGCGACGACTTGCCGGCGCTCGGGTAGCCGACCAGCGCCACGTCCGCGACGGTCTTCAGCTCCAGGACGATGTCGCGGGCCTCGCCGGGCTCGCCCAGGAGGGCGAAGCCGGGGGCCTTGCGGCGGGCGGAGGCCAGCGCGGCGTTGCCGAGGCCGCCGCGGCCGCCCTGCCCGGCGACGAAGGTGGTGCCCTGGCCCACCATGTCGGCCAGCACCTCGCCGTCGCGGTCAAGGACGACGGTGCCGTCCGGGACGGGCAGGACGAGGTCCTTGCCGTTCTTGCCCTCGCGGTTGTCGCCCGCGCCCGGCTGGCCGTTGGTGGCCTTGCGGTGGGGGTGGTGGTGGTAGTCCAGGAGGGTGGTGACGTCCTGGTCGACGACGAGGATCACATCGCCGCCCCGGCCGCCGTTGCCGCCGTCGGGCCCGCCGAGCGGCTTGAACTTCTCCCGGAGGACGGAGGCGCAGCCGTGGCCTCCGTTACCCGCGGCGACGTGCAGTTCGACGCGGTCCACGAAGGTGGTCATGGGTGTGCCTCCAGAAAGCTGTACGACGAGGTACTACGTGGGGTACGGGCCTCGGTGGCCGCGTACGGGGATGTCTCTTCGGTAACACGCGAAGGGCGGACCCGCTTCCCGTGAAGGAAGAAGGTCCGCCCCTGCGAAGAACCGTTCTCCGGCTGCCCGAAAGGTCAGGCGACCGGAACGATGTTCACGACCTTGCGGCCGCGGAAGGTGCCGAACTGCACCGCGCCGGCCTCCAGGGCGAACAGGGTGTCGTCGCCGCCGCGGCCGACGCCCGTGCCCGGGTGGAAGTGGGTGCCGCGCTGGCGGACCAGGATCTCACCGGCGTTGACGGTCTGACCGCCGAAGCGCTTCACACCGAGCCGCTGAGCGTTGGAATCGCGACCGTTCCGAGTGGACGATGCGCCCTTCTTGTGTGCCATGTCTCCTCAGTCCCTTACTTCGCCGGAGCGTCGATGCCGGTGATCTTCAGCGCCGTGTGGAGCTGGCGGTGGCCGATCCGCTTCTTGTAACCGGTCTTGTTCTTGTACTTCTGGATCCGGATCTTGTCGCCCTTGTGGTGGTCGACGACCTCGGCCTGCACCTTGACCCCGGCCAGGACCCACGGGTCGCTGGTGACCGAGTCACCGTCGACGACCAGCAGCGTGGAGAGTTCGACGGTGTCGCCGACCTTGCTGGTGGAAATGCGGTCAACCTCGATGACGTCGCCGACAGCAACCTTCTGCTGGCGGCCGCCGGTGCGCACGATCGCGTACACGCGGAACTCTCTTTCTCTGGAAACGGATCCTCCGATGCCAGCCGCCCACACGGGCCGTGAGGCGGTCCGTGGAATCCCGGGGGACGAGCGGCCTCCCTCGGCGTACCGAGAGGTGTGTGCTCAGGAGGTTCGGCGTCATCACAGACACCGACGGTCAAGGTTACGGGGCCTTGACCGGAGGGTCAAACCGACCGAAAAGCGGGGCCGTGCCCCGGACCTGCGGCGGTCCGGGGCACGGCCGGTGCTCAGTCCTCCGCGGGGGCGGGCGCGGCGGCCGCGGTCTTCTTGGCCGCCGCCTTCTTCGCCGTCGTCTTCTTCGCGGTGGTCTTCTTGGCCACGGTCTTCTTGGCGGTGGTCTTCTTCGCCGCCGTCTTCTTGGCCGTGGCCGTCTTGGCCGCCGTCTTCTTCGCGGCGGTCTTCTTCGCCGTCGTCTTCTTGGCGGCGGTCTTCTTGGCCGTGGTCTTCTTCGCGGCCGCCTTCTTCACCGTCTTCTTGGCGGGTGCCGCCGCCTCCTCGGGCGCCTGCTCCGCCTCGGGGGCGGCCTCGGTGCTCTCGGGGGCGGTGACCTCCTCGGACG
>NZ_JCANQV010000003.1:0-78518 GCF_059553635.1 Candidatus Streptomyces philanthi | reverse complement strand
TCGACGACCCCTGGGGCTACGGCCGCTCCCTGGAGTGGGCCACGTCCTGCCCGCCGCCGCGGCACAACTTCACCTCCCTCCCCCGCATCCGCTCCGAATCCCCCGCCTTCGACCTGCACCACCCCGAGATCGCCGCCCTGGACGCGGCGCGGAACTCCCAGCCGGCCGTGGCGTCGGCCACCCCCGCCGGACGCTGATCCGGTACCTCGCGCGAAGGAGGCAACCCCCCATGACCTCGGCCGTCCTGGCGCTGGGCCTCGCGGCACTGACCGCGTCCGGCTGCGTCTGGTCCCTTCCGGCCCTCGCCGACCTCCGGGCCGGCGCGGACCGGCCGGTCTCCCGCCGCATGGCCGCGGTGTCCTGCCTGGCCGGCTGGGGCACGACGGCGCTCCTCGCGCTGCTGCTCCTGCTGCCGCTGCCGTGGCAGGCGCTCTGCGGCGCGGCGGCGACCGGAGCCGCGATCACCCTGGCCGTACGCCTGCACGCCGTCGTCCAGCGCCGGCGCGAGGCGTGGGAGGACGCGCGGGACTGGGCCGCCCTGGGGCATCTGCCGGCCCGGCGGCCCCGGTACGGCCCGCGGCACGTCTTCGCGGCCTGGGCCGGCAGCGGGCTGCTGCTCGCCGCGGCCGGGGCGGCCTGTCTGCTGACCCTGGGCGGGGCACGGCACCTGGGCGCGGCGGTGGTCTACGCCGCGCCGACGGTGACGGCGGCACTGTTCCTGGCCGTCGCGGTCGTCCGGGCCCCCAGGGCACGCCGGCACGCCGTCCCCGGCGCACGCGCCACGGTGCCGCGGCCCCGCTCGCGGCTGCGCCACTGACCCGCCCCACCCCGTGGCCCCGGGGCCGGACCGATGACCCGTGATCGGTTCCGGCCCCGGGGCCTTCGCATGCTCCGGCCCTTGCCCTGGACAGCTTCTGACCACCCGCCTAATATTCTGGCCATGCGGTCAAAAAATGATCCGGACAGCCAGAAGGACACGGGGGCGGCACCGCGTCCGGCGCGCTCGTTCATCGAGGAGGCGCGCCGCGCCCAGATCATCGACGCCGCCGTCGAGACCCTCGCCGACCTGGGCTTCGCCAAGTCCTCACTGGCCCGGATCGCCGAACGGGCGGGCATCAGCAAGGGCGTGATCTCGTATCACTTCGCCGGCAAGGACGAACTGATCGAGCAGCTCGTCGAGCAGGTCTACGACCGGATCGCGGCCTTCGTCGGCCCCCGGCTCGCCGAGCAGTCCACGGCGGCCGACCGGCTGCGCGTCTACATCGAGTCGGTCGCCGCGCACATGCAGGGCCACCGCACCCAACTCGCCGCGCTCGGCGAGATCTTCGGCAACGTCCGCACGGCGGACGGCACCCCGCGCTACGGGGTCGCCTCCACCGAGCCGATCTACACCGCGCTGGAGGAGATGTTCCTCCAGGGCCAGCGCGCCGGGGAGTTCCGCCCGTTCGACACCCGGGTGATGGCCGTCAGCCTCCAGGCCGGCATCGACGACATGTTCGCGTACTGGAGCGTGCACCCGGACCACGACCTGACGGCGCACGCCCGCGAACTCGCCGAACTGTTCCGGCACGCCACGCGTGCCGGGGACCACACCACACACTGAACCGACGGAAACGGGGGAGATCACTCATGCGGGGTTCCACAACGGATTCCGCGGCGGAGGGGACGGCGGTCGCCGGGACACAACGGGTCCGCGGCCGCCTGTACTTCGCCGACAACCTGCGCGTCGCGCTGACGGCGCTGGTGGTGCTGCACCACACCGCCGTCACCTACGGCAACATCCCCGCCTGGTACTACACCGAGCCCGCCCAGGACGCCTCCGGGCTGCTCCTGGACGTCCTCGTCGTCGTCGACCAGGCGTTCTTCATGGGCTTCTTCTTCCTGATCGCCGGCTACTTCACGCCCGGCGCCCATGCGCGCAAGGGCTCCGGCCCCTTCCTCCGGGACCGCCTCAAGCGGCTCGGGATACCCCTGCTCGTCTTCCTGCTGATCCTGCGCCCGCTCACCAACTTCGACGGGTACACGGCGCTCAAGGAGCAGTTCGCCGAGCGGGGCGACGCACTCCCCTACTGGCTCTACTACCTGCTGAGCTGGGACGCGGGACCGCTGTGGTTCGTCGAGGTGCTGCTGGTGTTCGCCGCGCTCTACGTCCTGGTGCGGCGCCGCCGCGGGAAGTCCGCCGCGCCCTCCGCCGCACCGGACACCACCCCCGCACGGCCCCCGCGCGCCCGCTCCGTCGTGCTGTTCATCGCGGGCCTCGCGCTCGCCACCTACCTGTGGCGCATCGCGGTCCCCACCGGCAGCTACGTCCCGTTCCTGGGCCTGCCCACGCCGGACTTCCTCCCCCAGTACGCGAGTTTCTTCGTCCTGGGCGTGCTCGCCCACAAACGGGGCTGGCCGCAGGCGTTCTCCCGCCGGGCCGGCCTGGCGGGCTTCGCCGCCGCCACCGCCGCCACCCTCCTCTATCTGCCGGTCGTCATGACGGCGGGCCCGGCCGCGTTGGCCGGCCCCGGCACCTGGCCGTCGCTGGCCGGGGCCGCCTGGGAGGCCGTCTTCGCCGTCGGCATCGCCCTCGGCCTGACCGTGGTCTTCCGCGACCGCCTCGACCGGCAGGGCCGCGCCGGCGCGTTCCTCTCCCGCCACGCCTTCGCGGTCTATCTGGTCCACGCCCCCGTCCTCGTCCTCCTCGGCCACGCCTTCCACTGGCTGCACGCCCCGGCGGCGGTCAAGTTCGCCCTCGTCGCCGCGCTGGCCCTGCCCCTGTGCTGGGGCGTCGCCTGGGCGGTACGGTCACTGCCCCGGGCCGACCGGGTGCTGTAGCGAGGCGTGCTCCGCGTCCCCCTCATGACCGGGGGACGCGGAGCACGGTCGAGGCCGCCCGCTACCGCGCCGCGTGGAGCCGGCGCCAGACCGCCCGTGCGGCGTAGTGGCCGGACATGCCGTGGACGCCGGGGCCGGGCGGGGTGGCCTGGGAGCAGAGGAAGACGGCCGGGTGGGCGGTGGTGTAGGGGACGCGGGCGAGCTTGGGGCGGATGAGCAGGCGCAGGCCGGCCGCGGAGCCGGTGGCGGTGTCGCCGCCGACGTAGTTGGCGTTGCGGGCGGCGAGTTGGGGCGGGCCGGCGACGGCGCGGGCCAGGACCAGGTCGCGGAAGCCCGGCGCGAAACGCTCGATCTGCCGCTCGACGACGTCCGTGGCGTCGCCCTCCCAGCCGTTGGGGACATGGCCGTACGCCCAGAAGACGTGCTTGCCCTCCGGGGCGCGGCCGGGGTCGATCAGGCTGGGCTGGGCGGTGATGAGGAACGGTACGGACGGGTCGCGGCCCTGGGCGGCGGCGTTCAGCGCGGCGCCGATCTCGCCGCTGGTGGGGCCGATGTGGACGGTGCCGGCCCGGCGGGCGTCCTTCGCGGTCCACGGCACCGGCTCCGCCATCGCGTAGTCGATCTTGAAGACGGAGGGGCCGTACACCACATCGCGGTAGGCGTCGCCCAGGCCCGCGATCCGGGCGAGCGCGGTCGGCGAGGTGTCGAAGACATACGCGCGGGCCGGCGGGAGTTCGTCGAGCCGCCGGACCTCGAAACCGGTGTGCACCACGCCGCCGTGGGCGCGCAGCAGCCCGGCCAGCGCGTCGGAGATCGCCTGGGAGCCGCCGCGCGGCACCGGCCAGCCCTTGGCGTGCGCGGCGAGCGCGAACATCAGGGCGAGGCCGGTGGTGCCGAAGCCGCCGAGCGGGGCGATGGCGTGGGCGGCGAGGCCGGCCAGCAGACCGCGGGCCTTCTCGTCGTGGAAGCGGCGGTTGAGGAGGGTGACCGGCTGCATCGCCGAGAGGCCGAAGCGGGCGTAGGTCACCGGGTCGCGGGGCAGCCCGAGCCACTGGGTGCGCAGGAAGTCGTGGGCCATGGTGTCCCACTTGCCGAGGAACGGGGCGACGAGCCTGCGGTACGTACCGGCGTCGCGCGGCCCGAGGGACATCGCGGTCTCGCCGACGGAGTGCGCGAGGAGGGCCGCCGTACCGTCCGGGAACGGGTGCGCCATGGGGATCTCGGGGTGCAGCCACTCCAGGCCGTGGCGCTCCAGCGGCATGGTGGCGAAGGCGGGCGAGCCGATGCCGAAGGGGTGCACGGCCGAGCAGGGGTCGTGGCGGAACCCGGGGAGGGTCAGTTCCTCGGTGCGGGCGCCGCCGCCGATCGTGCCGCGGGCCTCGAAGACCTCGACGGACAGTCCGCGGCGGGCGAGTTCGACGGCTGCCGTGAGCCCGTTGGGTCCTGCCCCGATCACCACGGCGTCGAGCATCCTCGGCATCCGCGCCACTCCCCTCGTGTCCGGCCCTCGTCGTCGAGGGTCAGTCGGCGGCCGTCAGCAGTCCGAGGATACGCCGTGCCGTCAGGGCGTCCCGCGCCGCGGTGAAGGGCAGCGCGTTGCCGCCGCCGAGCCGGAAGCGCTCCCCGCCGGCCGTGCCGCTCGCCCCGCCGGCCTCCTCGACCAGCAGCAGTCCGGGGGCGTGATCCCAGACGTTCTCCCAGGTGAAGGCGGTGGCGTCGAGGGTGCCCCGGGCGACGGCCAGATACTCCAGGCCGGCCGAGCCGCAGGGGCGCGGGGCCACGCCGGTGGTGTCCAGCGCGCTCAGGACGCGCTTCTCCTCGTCGGTGGTGAAGTCGAAGTGGGAGATGGCGACCTGGACGTCCGCGCCCGGGTCGGGCGTGCCGCTGTGCAGGGGTATGCCGTTGAGGGTGGCGCCGGCGCCGCGCCGGGCGACGGCCATCTGGCCGAGGGCGGGCGCGTACGTCCAGGACGCCAGCAGTTCGCCGCGGCGGGCCAGCGCGACCAGGGTCGCGAAGCCCGGGTCGCCGTGGACGAACTGGCGGGTGCCGTCGACCGGGTCGACGATCCAGACGGGCGCGTCGTCCCGCAGCGCGTCGAGGACGGCGGGGTCGGCGTGCACCGCCTCCTCGCCGACCACCCGGGAGCCGGGCAGCAGCGCGGTGAGGGCGGCGGTCAGATGCTCCTCGGCGCGCCGGTCGGCGGTCGTCACGAGGTCGTGGGGGCCGTTCTTCTGGACGATGTCCTCGGCGGCGAGCTGCCGGAAGCGGGGCAGGATCTCGTCGGCCGCGGCCCGGCGGACGGCGGTCTCGACGGCGGCGAGGTCGAGGGAGGCGAGAAGGGACAGGTCGGCCGGCGGCAGGTCCGGGCGGGGCCCGGCGGGGGCGGTGCCGGTCGTGGTGGTGCGCACGGTGAGGTTCGCGGTCACTCCCGGGGTGTGGACTCCTGTTGCTTCGATCATGCGTCCATCGAACCATGTCCCACTGACACTCCGGCTGGACTCCGGGTGAATTCCCGGCGCCGTACGGGCCACGGCCTGGGGACGGCGGCCGGGTCCGGTCCCTGGCCGCCGTCCCCCGCCGGTCAGCGGCCCACGGCGTACCCCTGCATCCCGCGCGGGTTCGCGGCGGCCGACAGGACGCCGGTCTCCGGGTCGCGGGCCACCGCGCTCAGCCGCCCCTCCGACCAGGGGCCGCCGACCGTCACCCGGTGCCCGCGGCGCCGCAGCCCGTCGATGACCTCGGTGCCGATCCGGGACTCGACGGTGACGCCGCCCGGCCGCATCCCGCGCGGGAAGAAGGAGCCGGGGAAGGACTCCTGGTGCCAGTTCGGGGCGTCCACGGCGCCCTGGAGGTCGAGTCCGCCGCGGACCTCGGGGCGCAGCGCGACGGCGAGGAAGAAGTGCAGCTGCCACTGGTCCTGCTGGTCGCCCCCGGGGGTGCCGAACGCCATCACGGGCACGCCGTCCCGCAGGGCGAGCGACGGGGTGAGGGTGGTGCGGGGGCGGCGGCCGGGGGTGAGGGAGTTCGGCAGCCCCTCCTCCAGCCAGGTCATCTGCAAGCGGGTCCCGAGCGGGAAGCCGAGCGCCGGCACCACCGGGTTGGACTGCAACCAGCCGCCGGAGGGGGTGGCCGAGACCAGGTTGCCCCAGCGGTCGACGATGTCGATGTGGCAGGTGTCACCCCGGGTGGCGCCGCTGGGCGCGACGGTCGGCTCCCCCGCCCCGGCCCCGTCCCCCTCCCGGTGCGGCTCCCGGCCGTCCGCGACGGCGAGGGCGTGGGCGCTCAGGCGCGGGGTGCGGCCGTCCGGCGCGCCGGGGCGCAGCGCGTAC
Organism: Candidatus Streptomyces philanthi; assembly: GCF_059553635.1. Lineage (NCBI taxonomy): Bacteria > Bacillati > Actinomycetota > Actinomycetes > Kitasatosporales > Streptomycetaceae > Streptomyces > Candidatus Streptomyces philanthi. The sequence goes on along the minus strand of NZ_JCANQV010000003.1, from coordinate 72,369 downwards.
GAGGCGCTCTCCCCGATCAGCGTGCGGCGTTCGGCGTTGTACGTGTCGCCGAGGAGGGTGTCCAGGGGGACGTCCGCGGCGTCGCCGTACCACGCCTCGCGGTCGGCCATGGCGAGCTTGCCGCCCTCGATCAGGGTGTGGACGTAGTCGGTGCTGCCGTAGGCGGGCAGCTCACCGGGGAGCAGGGCGAGTTGCTGGAGGAAGGCCGGGCCCTGGGACCAGGCGGCCGCCTTGGCGACGGTCCAGCCGTGCCAGTCGTATGTCACCGGTTCCTCGTAGGTGGCGCGGAAAGCGGCGAGATCGTCGCCGGTGAGGGTGCCCGCGTGGCGTTCGCCGGAGGTGTCCATGGCGGGACGGGCGGCGAAGCCGGCGAGGGCCTCGCCGATGAAGCCCTCGCGCCAGATCCGGCGGGCGGCGTCGATCTGTGCCTCCCGCCGCGCGGAGGCGGACCCGGCCTCGGCCAGGAGGCGGCGCCAGGTGGCGGCCAGCGGCCGGTTGACGAGCAGCCCGCCGGGGGCGACGGGCCGGCCGCCGGGCAGGTAGATCTCGGCGGACGAGACCCATTCGGTGGTGAAGAGGTCGCGTACCGTCGCGATGGTCTCCCCGACGCGTTCGACGGCCGGGTGGCCGTGTTCGGCGTAGCCGATGGCGTAGCGCAGGACCTCGGCGAGGGTCTTGGTTCCGTGGTCGCGCAGCAGCAGCATCCAGGCGTCGAAGGCGCCGGGGACGGCGGCGGCGAGCGGCCCGGTGCCGGGCACCAGGTCGAGGCCGAGTCCGGTGTAGTGCGCCACGGTCGCCCCGGCCGGTGCCGGGCCCTGCCCGCACAGCACCCGTACGGGGCCGCCCTCGGGGGCCAGCAGGATCGGTACCTCGCCGGCGGGGCCGTTCAGGTGCGGCTCGACGACGTGCAGCACGAATCCGGCGGCCACGGCGGCGTCGAAGGCGTTGCCGCCGTCCTCCAGGACGGCCATCGCGGACTGGGAGGCGAGCCAATGGGTGGAGGCGGCCATGCCGAAGGTGCCCTGGAGGGTCGGTCGGGTGGTGAACAAAGGTGACTCCTCGGTGGTCCGGGAACGGTGCGGTACGGGGCCGGTGGGAGGCGAGTTGACGGGGTGACGGATCGCGGAGCTGCCCGGGATCGTACGGCCGGCGCTCCGGCGGCCGCGAGGACCGGCGGGGCGGGCAGCCCAGGGCGCACGCCACGCAGGCCGCCGGGGCCGCCCTTCCCTCGCCCTTCCCCGCCTCCGCCGCTTACGCTCGCGTCATGCCCCGTACGGACACGTCCACGCCCGGGCCCGTTGAGCGGCCCCGCCGTCCCCTGGTCGCGATCCTCAGCGGTGCCGGGATCTCCACGGACTCCGGGATTCCCGACTACCGCGGTCCGAACGGCCTGTGGCGGCGGGACCCGGAGGCGGAGAGGCTCGTCACGTACGACGCGTACATGTCCGATCCGGAGGTCCGGCGGCGGTCGTGGCGGATGCGGCGGGAGAGTCCGGCGTTCCGGGCCCGGCCCAACGCGGCCCATGAGGCGGTGGTGCGCCTGGAGCGGTCGGGGACCCCGGTACGGGTGATCACCCAGAACGTGGACGGTCTGCACCAGCTCGCGGGGATGCCGGAGCGCAAGGTGCTGGAGCTGCACGGCACCGTCCGGGAGGTCGTCTGCACCCGCTGCGGCGCCCGCTCGCCGATGGCGGAGGCGCTGGCGCGGGTGGCCGACGGCGATCCGGACCCCGCGTGCCTGGTCTGCGACGGCATCCTGAAGTCCGCGACCGTGATGTTCGGCGAACGGCTCGACCCCCGGGTGCTGGGCGCGGCCGTCACCGTCGCCGAGGCCGCCGACGTCTTCCTGGCCGTCGGCACCACGCTCCAGGTGCAGCCCGCCGCCTCCCTCGCCGCCCGCCACGGCGCCCGACTGATCATCGTCAACGCCGCGCCGACACCGTACGACGAGCTCGCCGACGAGGTGATCCGCGAGCCCATCGGGACCTCGCTGCCCCCGCTCCTGGACTCCCTGGCCGCCCCGGCCTGAGCCTGCCCCCGCGCGGGGCACGCGCGGCCCCGGACTACCGTGGGTGGCGACCGCCGGCCCCGGGCCGCGCGGCGGACAGGCCACGACCAGGAGGATGAGCCGTGCAGGGCAAGCACCACGGTGAGTACAAGGTGCCGGGCGGCAAGCTCGTCGTCGTCGATCTGGAGGTGACGGACGGGGCGCTGCGCCGGGTGCGGGTCGCCGGGGACTTCTTCCTGGAGCCGGACGAGGCGCTGGACGCGATCAACGGCGCGCTGGAGGGCGCCCCCGCCGACACCGACGCGCGGGGTCTCGCGTCCCGGATCGACGCGGCGCTGCCGCCCGGCACGGTGCTGTTCGGCTTCAGCAGCGAGGCGGTGGGCATCGCCGTCCGCCGTGCGGTGGCGCGGGCCACGGACTGGGCGGACTACGACTGGCAGATCGTCCACGAGGGCCCGCAGCCGCCCGCGCTGCACATGGCGCTGGACGAGGTGCTCACCCACGAGGTCGCGGCGGGCCGCAGGCCGCCGACGCTGCGGGTGTGGGAGTGGGACCGCCCCGCCGTGATCATCGGCAGCTTCCAGTCGCTGCGCAATGAGGTGGACCCCGAGGGCGCCGACCGCCACGGGGTGACGGTGGTCCGCCGGATCAGCGGCGGCGGCGCCATGTTCGTCGAGCCCGGCAACACCATCACGTACTCCCTGTGCGTGCCGGACGCGCTGGTGCAGGGCCTGTCGTTCGCCGAGAGCTACGCCTATCTGGACGACTGGGTGCTGGGCGCGCTCGGGGACATGGGCATCAACGCCTGGTACAAGCCGCTCAACGACATCGCCACCGACCAGGGGAAGATCGCGGGCGCGGCGCAGAAGCGGGTGGCGTCCGGGGCGGTGCTGCACCACGTGACGATGTCCTACGACATCGACGCGGACAAGATGGTCGAGGTGCTGCGGATCGGCAAGGAGAAGCTGTCGGACAAGGGCACCACCAGCGCGAAGAAGCGGGTGGACCCGCTGCGCCGGCAGACCGGGCTGCCCCGGGCCGAGGTGATCGACCGGATGATCGCGTCGTTCCGCGCCCGCTACGGCGGCGCGGACGGCACGGTGAGCGCGGAGGAACTGGCGCGGGCGCAGGAACTGGCGGCGTCCAAGTTCAGCTCGCCGGAGTGGATCGGGCGGGTGCCGTAGGGCCTGTCGTCACACCCCGGTCTGCCTCGCGGCGGGGCGGCGCGGCCGGTGGCCCGCCGCCCCGCGCCCGTCAGCCGGTGAGGGCCGGGATGATGTGCTCCCCGTAGCCGTCGATGGTGGCCTCCTTGGCGTCGTGCATCGCGTACAGGGCGAACTGGTCGACGCCGAGGGCCCTCAGTTCGCGCAGCTTGTCGAGGTGCGCCTGGGGCGGGCCGAGCAGGCAGAAGCGGTCGACGACGGCGTCGGGGACGAAGGCGGTGTCCGGGTTGCCCGCCCGGCCGTGGTGGGCGTAGTCGTAGCCCTCGCGTTCCTTGATGTAGGAGGTCAGTTCCTCGGGGACGGCGCCGGAGTGCTCGCCGTAGCGGGTGACGAGGTCGGCGACGTGGTTGCCGACCATGCCGCCGAACCAGCGGCACTGCTCCCGGGCGTGGTCGAGGTCGTCGCCGAGGTAGGCGGGCGCGGCGACGCAGACGGTGACCTCGGCGGGGTCGCGGCCCGCGGCCGCCGCGGCGTCCCGTACGGCCTTGACCATCCGTCCGGTCAGGAACGGGTCGGCGAGCTGGAGGATGAAGCCGTCGGCGAGCCGTCCGGTCATCTCCAGGGCCTTCGGCCCGTAGGCGGCCATCCAGACGGGCAGTCTCCCGTCGCGTACCCAGGGGATGCGCAGCCGGCGGCCGCCGACGTCGGCCTCCCGCCCTTCGGCGAGGTCGCGGATGACGCCGATGGCCTCGCCGAGCCGGGCCAGGGTGTTGGGCGGCCGGCCGGCGACGCGCATCGCGGAGTCGCCGCGGCCGATGCCGCAGACGGTGCGGTTGCCGTACATCTCGTTGAGGGTGGCGAAGGTGGAGGCGGTCACCTCGGGGGTGCGGGTGGAGGGGTTGGTGACCATCGGGCCGACGATCAGGCGGTCGGTGTGTTCGAGGACGCGGCTGTAGATGACGAACGGTTCCTCCCACAGGACGGAGGAGTCGAAGGTCCAGCCGTAGCGGAAGCCCTTGCGTTCGGCGCGGCGCATCAGCTCCACGACGGACGAGGCGGGCGGGTCGGTCTGCAGGACAACTCCGAAGTCCACGGCTGCGCTCCTTAGACGAGGTACTGGCAGGTGCCGCGCGGGACGTACTGGCCGTGGCCGGCGCGCCCGGCGTAGGCGCGGCGGTCGATCACCGGTTCGCCCCGTGAGAGCACCGTCTCGACCCGTCCGACGAGCCGTTTGCCCTCGTACGCCGAGTAGTCGACGTTCATGTGCTGGGTGGCGGTGGAGACGGTCTGCTCGGCGGCGGGGTCGTAGACGACGATGTCGGCGTCGGAGCCCGGGGCGAGGGTGCCCTTCTTGGGGTAGAGGCCGAACATCCGGGCGGGGGTGGCGCAGGCGATCTCGATCCAGCGGCGGCGGCTGATGCGTCCCTCCACGACGCCCTGGTGGAGGAGGTCCATGCGGTTCTCGACGCCGGGCAGCCCGTTGGGGATCTTGGAGAAGTCGTCGCGGCCGAGTTCCTTCTGGCCGCGGAAGCAGAACGGGCAGTGGTCGGTGGAGACGACCTGGAGGTCGTTGGTGCGCAGCCCGCGCCAGAGCGCTTCCTGGTGTTCGCGGGGCCGCAGCGGGGTGCTGCACACGTACTTGGCGCCCTCGAAGCCCGGCTCGGCGAGGTTGTCGGCGGACAGGAACAGATACTGCGGGCAGGTCTCGCCGAAGACGTTCAGGCCCAGGTCGCGGGCCCGGGTCAGCTCGGCGACGGCCTCCTCGGCGGAGACGTGCACGATGTAGAGGGGCGCCCCTGCGACGCGGGCGAGCTGGACGGTGCGGTGGACGGCCTCGGCCTCCAGGAGCGGATGGCGGACCTCGCCGTGGTAGCGGGGCGCGGTGCGGCCCTCGGCGAGGGCCTGTTCGATGAGGACGTCGATGGCGATGCCGTTCTCGGCGTGCATCATCACCAGTCCGCCGTTGTCCGCCGAGCGTTGCAGGGCCCGCAGGATCTGCCCGTCGTCGCTGTAGAGGACGCCGGGGTAGGCGGTGAAGAGTTTGAACGAGGTGACGCCCTCCTCGACGAGCAGGTCCATCTCCTTGAGTGTGTCCGGGTTCACGTCGGAGAGGATCATGTGGAAGGCGTAGTCGACGGCGCACTGGGCGTCGGCCTTGGCGTGCCAGCGGTCCAGTCCCTCGCGCAGCGGCCGTCCGCGGCTCTGGACGGCGAAGTCGACGATGGTGGTGGTGCCTCCCCAGGCGGCGGCGCGGGTGCCGGTCTCGAAGGTGTCGGAGGAGAACGTGCCGCCGAAGGGGAAGTCCATGTGGGTGTGGACGTCGACGCCGCCGGGGAGGACGTAGCGTCCGGTGGCGTCGATCACCCGGTCGGCGCTGTGGCGCCAGCCGTCGGCGGTCGGGGTGCCGTGCGCGGCGAGAGCGGCGACGCGGGAGCCCTCCACCAGGACGTCGGCGTGGATCTCGTCGGCGGCGGTGACGACCAGTCCGCCGTGGACGACCGTACGGTTCACCATCCCTGCTCCCTTCCGCACCGGCGGCACCCGGCGGCTCGCGGAGGCAGAGCACGGCGCGCACCGTCCGCGGGGGCATGCCTGCTCTGCTGACGCCACGTCACAACCGGTCCATACCCGTGGATTCCGGTTGAGAAGGAGACCGTAGAAGCATGTCACCCACGGTGGCAATACCGTGCCCCCGTTCGGCCGGACCCGTCGTGTGGTGCCCTCGGCGCCCGGGGTCGTGCGACCGGGCGGGGCGGACGGGGCGGGGGACGCGGGTGCGGCGCGGGGTGCGCGACGTGCCGGAGGGGTGCCGGGCCCCCGCACTGGGAAGGTAACCGGCGGCGCCCGAGTGCGCCCCTCACGCGCCGGTGGAGCGGCGGCGCGGTCACCGCGACGGTGGGACGTCAGCAGGATCTCGGCAGAGGATCAGAGAGGCAGCACGTCATGGAACACAGCACACCGTGGGAGTTCTCCGACGATCGCGGGCGCCTGGCGGTGGCCGCGCGGCGGCCGTCGAGGATCGTCGCGTACATACAGGCCGGGGCGACGCTGTGGGACCACGGCGTGCGCCCCGCCGGGCTGTTCGGGTCGCAGCACGACGGCGGCGCGCCCGACCACGCCAAGAGCGGTGACCTGCCGCTGGCGGAGATCCCGTATCTGGGCGCGGGCGGCGCGCTGCGGCCGGAGGCCGTGCTGGAGGCGCGGCCGGACCTGGTGGTGGCGGTCACCTACGACGGGGAGACGGTCTACGGGCTGGAGCCGAGGACGGCGCCGGCGCTGGAGGAACAGGTCCCGGTGGTGGCCCTGGGGGTCGGGCCGGGGCGGGGCCTGGCCACCGTCCGCGAGCGGTTCGCGGCGCTCGCCGGGTCGCTGGGGGCGGGCGAGCCGGCCGCGGCGGCGGTGGAGCTGGACACCGCCGAGGACACCCTGCGCGCGGCGACGGGCGGTCCCGGCCGGCCGCGGGTGCTGGCACTGTCGGCGGCGGGGCCGGAGCTGGCGCATCTGGCGCGGCCCGGCGCCTGGCCGGACCTGCGGACGCTGTCGGAGCACGGCGTGGACCTGGTGGAGCCGGCCGCGGGCCCGGGCGCGAACTGGGCGACCGTCGGCTGGTCGGAGGCCGCGTCGCTGGGCGCCTCCGTCGTGCTGACGGATACCCGCGCCAACGCCGCGGCCCCGGGGGCACTGCGGTCGAACCCCCATTGGCGGGCCATCGAGGAGTCGGCCCGGCTCGTCCCGTGGAACCCGGAGGCGCCGTGCAGCCGCCGGGCGCACGCGCGGTTCTTCCACCGGATGGCGGAGGCGGTGCGGGCGGTGAAGGGGTAGCCCGGGGCGGCTCATTGACGAGCTGCGAGGCATGCGTCCGTCCGCCGCCGCGCACCGGACCGGAACCGGCGGGCCGCGGCCGGTCCGGGCGGGAGCCGGCCGCGGCCCGCGGGTCAGACGCCGGTGGCCGTCAGCCGGTCCTGGGCCGTCCGCAGGGCCTGGGCCAGCAGTTCGGCGCCCTCCTCCGCCTCGGCCACGGTCAGCGACATCGGCGGGGCGATCCGCAGTACGGCGCCACCGAGGCCGCCCTTGCCGACGAGCAGTCCGCGTCTGCGGGCCTCCTCGGTGACCAGGTCGGCGGCCTCCGGGGAGAGGGTGTCGGTACCGGGGCGGACCAGTTCGAGGCCGATCATCAGCCCGCGGCCGCGTACCTCGCGGACCAGGCCGAGGCCGGCCGTGAGCGCCCGCAGGCGCTCGATGAGCAGGCCGCCGACGCGCCGGGCATTGCCCTGGAGGTCGTGTTCGAGGAGGTGGGTGAGGTTGGCGAGGCCGGCGGCCATGGTGACGGGGCTGCCGCCGAAGGTGGAGATGGAGTGGGCGGGCAGGCAGTCCATCACCTCGGCGCGGGCGACGACCCCGCCGACGGACATGCCGTTGCCGATGCCCTTGGCGAAGGTGAGCAGGTCGGGCGGGCCCTTTCCGGCGTGGGCCTGCCAGCCCCAGAAGTGGTCGCCGGTACGGCCCCAGCCGGTCTGCACCTCGTCACTGATCCAGAGGATGCCGTGCCGGTCGAGCACCTCGCGGAAGGCGGCGTAGAGGCCGTCGGGGGGCGCGGTGAACCCGCCGACGCCCTGGACCGGCTCGGCGATCAGCGCGGCGACGCCGGAGGCGGTCTGCTGGAGGGTGTCCTCCAGGTCGGCGACGCAGGCGGCGATGTAGGCCCGGTCGTCCAGTGCGGCGTAGGGGCCGCGGCCGCGTACCCCGCCGTGCACATAGAGCGTCTGGAACGGGGACAGGGCGGTCGGTGACCAGCCCGCGTTCCCGGTGACGCCGATGGCCGAGAAGGAGCGGCCGTGGTAGCTGTTGCGCATCGCCAGGATCTGGTGCGAGCGGCGGTAGGTGGTGGCGAGCAGCAGGGCCGCGTCGTTGGCCTCCGTGCCGGAGGTGGTGAAGAAGACCCGGGCGTCGGGGATGCCGGAGAGCGCCGCGATGCGTTCCGCCAGCTCGACCATGGGGCGGGAGAGGTAGAGCGTGGAGGTGTGCAGGACGCGTCCGGCCTGGGCGGCGACGGCGCGGGTGACCTCGGGCAGGGCATGGGCCGTCATGGTGGTGAGGATGCCGCCGAAGAAGTCCAGGTAGCGGTTGCCCTCGGAGTCCCAGACGTGGCGCCCCTCGCCGTGGGTGAGTTCGAGGGGCCGCTCGTAGTAGAGGTCGAGCCAGGAGGGCATCACCGCGCGGTGGCGGGCGTGCAGTTCCCCGGGGTCCTGGGTCAAGGCCGCACCAGCCCCTCGTACGCGTCGGGGCGGCGGTCGCGGTAGAACGCCCACTGCTGCCGCACCTCGTCGATCATGCCGAGGTCGAGGTCGCGGACGACCAGTTCCTCCTTGGAGTCGCTGGCGACCTCGCCGACGAACTCGCCGCGCGGGTCGACGAAGTAGCTGGTGCCGTAGAACTCGTCGTCGCCGTACTCCTCGACGCCGACGCGGTTGATGGCGGCGACGTAGTAGGCGTTGGCGACGGCGGCCGCGGGCTGTTCCAGCTTCCACAGGTGGGCGGAGAGTCCGCGGGAGGTGGCGGAGGGGTTGAAGACGATCTGCGCGCCGTTGAGGCCCAACTGCCGCCATCCCTCGGGGAAGTGGCGGTCGTAGCAGATGTAGACGCCGATTCTTCCGGCGGCGGTGTCGAAGACGGGCCAGCCGGCGTTGCCCGGCCGGAAGTAGTACTTCTCCCAGAAGCCCTTGACCTGGGGGATGTGGTGCTTGCGGTAGCTGCCGAGGACGGTGCCGTCGGCGTCGACGACGACCGCGGTGTTGTAGTAGACGCCCGGTTGCTCGACCTCGAAGACGGGGGCGACGATCACCATGCCGGTCTCGCGGGCGAGTTCCCGCATCCGGCCCACGGTGGGGCCGTCGGGGACCGGTTCGGCCCGGCGGTAGTGCTCCGGCTCCTGGACCTGGCAGAAGTAGGGGGCGTTGAAGACCTCCTGGAAGCCGATCACCCGGGCGCCCTGGGCCGCCGCGGCACGGGTGTGCTCCTCATGTTTCGCGATCATCGACTCGGTGTCGCCCGTCCAGGTCGCCTGGACCAGTGCGGCACGCACAACGTCGGCCATGAGCTGCTCCTTTGTCGGTGCGTCAGCCGTCGCGGCACGCGGCTGCCCGCGTGTGGAGGCGACCGTAAGCCCCGGTCCTCCGCCTGGCAAGACCATCTCCGGCGCGGCGCGGCGGCCCCGGACATCCGTTTTTCGACAGGAAGACTTGCAAGTTTCCCTGTCGGAATCCTACGCTCGGCCCATGCCGGACAAGGGATCAGAACACCTCGCGGCCGACCTGGCCGTGACCGTCTCGCAGCTGGTGCGCCGGCTGCGCGCCGCGTACCCGCTGAGCGGGATCACCCCCACCCAGCGCTCGGTGGCCTGGCGCCTGGAGACCGGCGGGCCCGCCACCACCGCCGCGCTGGCCCGCGCCGAACTGGTCCGGCCGCAGTCCATGCGGATGACGCTCGGCGCGCTGGAGGAGAGGGGCGTCGTCGCCCGCAGTCCGCATCCGACGGACGGCCGGCAGGTCGTCTTCTCCCTCACCGACGAGGGCCGGCGGCTGCTCGCGGAGGTACGGCGCGCCAAGCAGGACTGGCTCGCCACGGCCCTCGCCGACCGGCTGACCCCCGCCGAACAGCGCACCCTCGCCGAGGCCACGACGCTCCTCCAGCGGCTGCTGCGCCCCTGAGCGGCCGCCCGGCGTACGAGGAACCCGCCCGCACCGCCCTCCCCCGACAACTCACGGAGCAGCCATGTCCGTCACCACTCTCGACCCGGCCACCGCACTCGTCCTGATCGACCTCCAGAAGGGCATCACGGGCCTGCCCTGCGTCCACCCCATGGACGAGGTCGTCGCCCGGGCGGCACAGCTGGCCGCCGCGTTCCGCGAGCGGGACCTGCCCGTCGTGCTGGTGAACGTCACCGGCGGCGCGCCGGGCCGCACCGAGCACCCCCGGCCGGGCGGCACCCCGCCCGCCGACTGGGCCGAGCTGGTGCCGGAGCTGGACCGGCGGCCCGGCGACCTCCTCGTCACCAAGCAGCAGTGGGGCGCCTTCCACGGCACGGCCCTCGACCTGGAACTGCGCCGCCGCGGCATCACCCAGGTCGTCCTCGGCGGCGTCGCCACCAGCATCGGCGTCGAGTCCAGCGCCCGCGCCGCGTACGAGCACGGCTACCACGTCACCGTCGCGACGGACGCGGTGACCGACCTGGACGAGGGCGCGCACCGCAACAGCGTGGAGAAGATCTTCCCGAGGCTGGGCGAGACCGGCACCACCGAGGAGATCATCGGTCTTCTGGGCTGACCTCGCGTGCCGGGTGGCCGTCCGGCCGCCGCTCGTACCAGCGCAGCGCGTCCTCCAGCTGGGAGGCGAGCGCGATCAGCCGCGGTTCGCTGCCCGCCGGGCCGAGCAGCTGGGCGCCGAGCGGCAGCCCGCCGCCGCTGAAGCCGGCCGGGACGTTCACCCCGGGCCAGCCGAGGACGTTCCACGGCCAGGCGTACGGGCAGGCGGCGACCATGGCCTGGTCGGTGCGCCAGCCGCCGAGCCGGGCGAGGGTGCCGACGCGGGGCGGCGGGGTGGCCGTGGTCGGCGTCAGCAGCACGTCGTACGGGCCGAACAGGGCGCCGATGCGGTGGTGCTGGCGTTTCTCGGCGGCGCGCGCCCGGCGCAGGACGGGGCCGCCGAGGAGGCGTCCGATGCGGGCCGCCTCGCGGGTGCGGCGGTCCAGCAGCCGCCGGTCGGGGACCCGGGCCGCCCACTCCCCCACGCCGACGGTGGCGCGCGGGACGAAGGCGAAGCCGATGAGGCCGTAGTCCGGGTCGGCCTCCTCCACCGCGTGGCCGAGGCCCGCGAGGGTCTGGGCGAGGGCGGTGACCGCCGCGCGCACCTCGGGGTGCAGCGGTTTGGGTGTTCCGGTGAAGGCCGGTTTCCACGACAGGGCGATCCGCAGCCGTCCCGGGTCGCGGCCGACCGCGGCGCGGGCGCTGATCGGCACGGGCCGGTGGAGGTCGCCGCGGTGGCTGCCGCTCGCCGCGTCCAGCAGCAGGGCCGCGTCGCCGACGGTCCTGGCCAGCGGGCCGATGCCGGTGATGCCCTGGAAGGACTCGGCCAGCGGCCAGGTGGAGATCCGGCCGCGCTGCGGTTTGATGCCGACGAGATGCGTCCAGGCGGCGGGGATACGGACCGAGCCCGCGCCGTCGGTGCCCAGCGCCGCGGGCACCAGCCCGGCGGCGACCGCGGCGGCGGAGCCGCCCGACGACCCGCCGGGGGTGTGGCCGAGGTTCCAGGGGTTGCGGGTGTCGCCGAAGGCAGGCCCTTCGGTGAACGGCCACTGGCCCAGTTCGCAGGCGTTGGTCTTGCCGACGACGACGGCCCCGGCGGCGCGCAGCCGCCGTACGGCCTCGGCGTCGTGCTCCTTGGGCGGGAAGTTCCCGGCGCAGCCGAACGCGGTGGGCTCGCCCGCCACATCGGTGTCGTCCTTGACGGCCACCGGGACGCCCAGCAGCGGCAGCCGTTCCCCGGCGGCGAGCCTGCGGTCGGCCTCCTCCGCCTCGGCCCGTGCGGCCTCGGCCCGGATCCGGCGGAAGGCGTTGACGGTGCCCTGGGCGGCCTCGATGCGGTCGAGGGCGCGGCCGACCAGCGCGGCCGAGGTGACCTCGCCCGCGGCCAGGGCGTCGGCCTGTTCGGCGAGCCCCTCGTGGCGTCCGTCCGGTGTGGAGGGCCGCGCGTTCCGCCGGTGGCGGCTTTCGTCAACACTCATGGGCGTGCGCCTCCCTGACCGTGCGTTCGACCAGTCACCCGAGACTAAGCGGCGCGCCTCCGCCCGGCAACGACGCCACACGAGGTGCGGCGTCACCGCCGGGCGGACGGCGCGGGGCGCGCGGTGTGCGCCCGGGTCGTGCGTCAGGTGCTGCTCAGGAGGGGTTGACGACCATCGCGGAGCCGCCTCCGCGCCGTACCTTCTCGGCCGCGGCGAGCCAGCGGCCGTCAGGCAGCCGCTCGACGCCGGTCGCCGCGCCGATCTCCGGGTTCTGCCGGAAGCGGTGGCCGATGGCCTCCAGTTGCCCGCGCAGCGGGCTGTTCCACAGGCCCGGTTCCAGCTCGGTTGCGGGCGTGTTGCGCTGGCTGGCGCGCGGGGCGGCGATGGCGTCGACCAGCGGCATGCCGCGGTCGAGGTGGTTGACGAGGGTCTGGAGCACGGTGGTGATGATGGTCGCGCCGCCGGGCGAGCCGAGGGCCAGCACCGGCGTGCCGTGGCGCAGCACGATCGTCGGCGAGATCGACGAGCGCGGGCGCTTGCCGGGGCCGGGGAGGTTGGGGTCGTGCACGCCGGGGGTGACGGGTGTGAACGAGAAGTCGGTCAGTTCGTTGTTGAGCAGGAAGCCGCGGCCGGGGACGACGATGCCGCTGCCGCCGGTCTGCTCGATGGTGAGGGTGTAGGCGACGATGTTGCCCCACTTGTCGGCGACGGTGAGATGGGTGGTGTTCTCGCCCTCGTACGTCGTCGGGGAGGCGGGCCCCGCCGTGCGGCAGGGGGCGGGACGGCGGGGGTCACCCGGTGCGAGCGGGCTGGTCAGCGCCTTGTCGTCACGGAGGAGGCAGGCGCGGGAGTCGGCGAACCGCTGGGAGAGGAGCCCCTTGGTGGGGACCTTCTCGGCGGCCGGGTCGCCGATCCAGCGGCCGCGGTCGGCGAAGGCGATCCGGGCGGCCTCGATGTAGCGGTGCAGGAACTGCTTCTCGCCGAGGTGCGAGAGGTCGCTCCGGTCCAGGATGTTGAGCGCCTCGCCGACGCTGATGCCGCCGGAGGCGGAGGGGGCCATGCCGTAGACGTCGAGCCCGCGGTAGGTGGTGTGCGTCGGGGCGTGCCCGAGGACCCGGTAGTCGCGCAGGTCACGGGTGGTCAGGCGGCCGGGGCGCACCGTGCGGCCGGCGCCGGGGCGTACGGGGGGAGTGCGGACGGTGTCGACGATGTCCCGGCCGATCGGGCCGCGGTAGAGCGCGGCGGTGCCCTTGCGGCCCAACTCCTCGTAGGTGCGTGCCAGGTCGGGGTTCTTCAGGGTCGAGCCGACGGCGGGGAGCTTGCCGCCGGGCAGGAAGAGGCCGGCGGTCGCGGGGAAGTCGCGGAAGCGGGCCTCGTTGTCGGCGGTCTGCTTGCGGAACGTCCCGTCGACGGTGAAGCCGTCCTTGGCGAGCTTGACCGCGGGCCGCAGCACCTGGCCGAGGGAGCGGGTGCCCCATGTGCGCAGGGCGGTGTCCCAGGTGCCGGGGGTGCCGGGGGTGCCGACGCTCAGTCCGCTGGTGACCACCTCGTCGAACGGGAGGGCTTTGCCGTTCTCCAGGAAGAGGTCCTTGCCGGCGGAGCGCGGGGCGGTCTCCCGGCCGTCGAGGGTGCGGACGGTGCGTGACCTGGCGTCGTAGTAGACGAAGTATCCGCCGCCGCCTATGCCGGCGGAGTACGGCTCGGTGACGCCGAGCGCGGCGGCGGTGGCGACCGCGGCGTCCACCGCGTTGCCGCCCTTCTTGAGCACGGCGATTCCGGCGGCCGAGGCGTCGGCGTCGACGCTGGCGACCACGCCGCCGTGTCCGACGGCGAGCGGGGTCTTGGCCGGTGCGGGGCGGTCGGTGGTGTGCCGTTGCGGGGCGGGCTGGGCGGTGGCCGGGGCCGCCGCCAGGGAGCCGGCCAGCGCGGTGGCCACTCCCATGCCGATGAGACGTCGTACAGGGGTCATACCCGTATGTCCTCCAAGCACCGAAGAGGCGTGAGGGGCCGGAGCCTACTCGTGTACGCGTGCGACGGCAGGACGTCTCACCGACCGGTCCGCCCGGAGGCACCGCACCCGGCTCGAACACGCGGCCGGGGTGCCGCTACGCTCGCCCGCCATGGAAGACACCCCGTTGCTCCTGACCGTCGCCCTCGCCGCGCTCGTCGCCGGTCTGGCCGCAGGCTGGGCCGTGCGCTCGGGCGCGGCCCGCCGCAGACTCTCCCGCGAACGGGACTTCTTCGGGCTGCCGGAGGGCTCGGAGTGTGTCGTGGTCACCCACCGGGACAGTGCCTCGGCGCACTGGAGCATCCCCCGGCACGACGCGCTGGCCCTGCTCGGTCTGGCCGCGGTGATAGAGAACTGCGGGGCGCACCCCGAAGTGGCGCCGCACGACACCGGGTTGCAGGGCTCCGGTGCCCGCACCGAGTTCTGTGTCGGCGATCCGACCGCGCACCACAGGCTCGCGGCCCATCTGGCCAATCTGCTGCCCGGTGTCGTCGTGCATCCGGGTGACGCGACCGGCGCGGACCGGGGGACGTTCACGGTCGGCGGGACGGCGTACCGGATGGAGCCGGGCGCGGTGGAGTACGTCCTGCTGGCCCGGTTGCGGGCCGGGGCCGGCGGGCGTCCGGTGTTCCTGGTGGCGGGTCAGCGTCCGGTGACCCATCGCGCCGCGGTGCGTCACCTCGTCCGTGACCGGGTGCGGCTGGCGCGGCGGCACGGTCCGGAGGGGCAGTTCTGCCTGCTGCTGAAGGTGAGCAATTCGCGGACGTACGGCCCGGATGTCGTCGAGGTGGTCGCGGATGTCACCAAGGCGGCGGCGGTGCCGCCGGAGCCTCGGGGGCACCGCGCGGCGGGCTGATCCGGCGGGCCGGGAGCGCGGGCGTGCGCCACCGGTACGGGCGCGGGCGCGCGATTGGTCCGCTCATCTGCGACGCTCGAAGCCATGAGTTCTCCGCCGCCACACGCATCACCCCCCTCGCCATCCTCACAATCCTCACAATTGTCCCGCCCGCCCCTGCTTTCCCAGATCGGTTCGACGCTGGTGCACTGGCCCGGCGCCGTCCCGGTACTGGCCTTCGTCCTGCTCGCCCTGACCTGGGGGCGGCCCCTGCCGGTCGTCCTGGTCATCCTGGTGTCCCTCTTCCTCGCCGCGGCGGTGCTCGCCGCGGTCCACCACGCCGAGGTGGTCGCGCACCGGGTGGGTGAGCCGTTCGGCTCCCTGGTACTCGCGGTGGCGGTGACCATCATCGAGGTGGCGCTGATCGTCACGCTCATGGCGGACGGCGGCAGCAACAGCGCCGCGCTCGCCCGGGACACGGTCTTCGCCGCCGTGATGATCACCTGCAACGGCATCGTCGGCCTGAGCCTGCTGGTCGGCTCCCTCAAGCGGCGGGTGGCGGTGTTCAACGCCGAGGGCAGCGGCGCGGCCCTGGCGACGGTCGCCACGCTGGCCGGGCTGAGCATGGTGCTGCCGACGTTCACGACCAGCACCCCCGGGCCGCAGTTCACCACACCCCAGCTCGTCTTCGCCGCACTGGCCGCGCTGGTGCTCTACCTCCTCTTCGTCACCACCCAGACCGTCCGGCACCGTGACTACTTCCTGCCGGTGACCAGCACGGGCGAGGTGATCGAGAAGGAGACCCACGCCGTTCCCCCGTCGACGCGCGTCGCGCTGATCAGCCTGGCGCTGCTGGCCCTGGCACTGGTCTCGGTGGTCGGCCTGGCCAAGGAGGTGTCACCGACGATCGAGTCCGGGGTGGCGGCGGCCGGGCTGCCGTCGTCCGTCGTCGGCATCGTGATCGCGATGCTGGTGCTGCTGCCGGAGACCATCGCGGCGATGCGGGCCGCGCGCCGCGACCGCATCCAGACCAGCCTCAACCTCGGTCTCGGTTCGGCCATGGCGAGCATCGGCCTGACCATCCCGGCCGTGGCCGCGGCCTCGGTCTGGCTGCCGGGGCCGCTGGTGCTGGGGTTGAGCGCGACGCACATGGTGCTGCTGGCGCTGACGATCATCGTCGGCACCCTGACCGTCGTCCCGGGCCGCGCCACCCCGCTCCAGGGCGGTGTCCACCTGGCCCTGCTGGGCGGCTACATCGTGCTCGCCGTGAGCCCCTGAGCGGTGCGGGCCCCGCTCCCCGGGGCGGGGCCCGTGCGGCCGATCGGGTACGCCACCTCCCTCCCGCGGCGTCAATGCCGTGCCGCGCGGGCGCCGTGTGAGAGCACGGAACCGTGCACTCCGATAAACACACAAATCTCCCTTCCGGTGCACGCCCCACCCGGCGGACGGTCCTGCGGGGCGCCGTCATGGTGGGCGTGCTCTCCGCCTGCCACCTGATCGGCGACTCCGCCTCCGGCCCCGGCCGCCCGGTCACCGGCCACCAGGCCCCGCCCCGCCCGACACCGACGCCGGCCCCCGACACCCCTCCCGCCGTCACACCCGACGCCTACCGGCTGCGCCCGATGACCGGCGAGGGCTCCCCACCGGGCCCGCGCGGCGCCCCGGGCCGCCCCGAGGTCGCGTTCACGGTGCCCACCCACACCCGCGACATCGCCCTGACCTTCGACGACGGCCCCGACCCGACCTACACCCCGCAGATCCTGCACGTCCTGCGCCGCCACGATGTGCAGGCCACGTTCTTCGTCGTCGGGCAGTGCGCCTCGGCGTTCCCCCGGCTGCTGCACGAGATCGCCGGCGACGGCCATGTCGTCGCCAACCACTCGTGGTCGCATCCCCCGCTCACCCGACTCACCCCGGCCCGGGTGCGCGCCGAACTGGGCCGCACCAGCGAGGTGATCGAACGCACCCTCGGCACACCCCCGACGCTGGCCCGCGCCCCGTACGGGGCCTGGAACCCCCGGGCGCTGGAGATCTGCAACGGCCTGGGCATGTCACCGGTCAACTGGTCCATCGACCCGGAGGACTGGGCCCGCCCCGGCTCCCGGCACATCGAGCGGGCCGTGCTGCGCCAGATGCGGCCGGGCGCGATCGTGCTCTCCCACGACGGCGGCGGCGACCGTTCGCAGACCGTCGCGGCCCTGGACCGCTACCTGCCCCACGTCCTGGACCAGGGGTACACCCCCGTACGACTGCGACCGTGACGCCCACCACCGAAAACGTGACAGTTGTCACGGATGCCCCCATTACCCATCCGTCCCGCCAGTGGTTTACCGTTCAAGCAGGGAGGTATCCGGGAGACCGCCTCCCTCCGCAGACCGCCCCGGCCGAGTTCCCCCGTTCGGCCGGGGCTCTCCTTTTTCCCGCCGGGTTCCGGCCACCCGGCCACGGGCCGGTCGTCCGTCTGGCACCGTCACTCCGTGCCCTTCGACCACAACGACCACTACCACCGCCTGCTGCTCCGCCGGATTCCGCCGGACTGCCGCACGGCGCTCGACGTCGGCTGCGGGACCGGCCGCTTCGCCCGCGCGCTCGCCCGGCGCGGCATCCGCGCCGACGGCATCGACCCCTGCGCCGAGGTGATCGCCGAGGCCCGCGCCACCACCACGCCCCGGAACACCGGTGACGGCCCCCTCCCCCGCTTCACCGTCGCGGACATCACCGCGCAGGCGCCGCCGTCCGCCCCGTACGACGCCGTGTTCTGCCTGGCGAGCCTGCACCACATGCCGTTCGCCACCGTCCGCGCCCTGCGCGACGCGCTGGCCCCCGGCGGCACCCTGGTGGTCCTCGGCTGCTACCGGGAGCACACCCCGGCCGACTGGGCCTGGAGCCTGGCCGCCGTCCCCGTGAACGCCGTGTTCCGGCTCGCGGTGGCCGCCGCGGAACGGCTGCGCCGCGCCTCCGCCGCCGGACGCGTGGCGGCCCCCGTCCGCCCGCCGGAGATGCCGCTGTCCCGCGTACGGGAGGAGGCGGCGGCGCTGCTCCCCGGCTGCCGGATACGCCGACTGCTGTTCTGGCGTTTCCTGCTGGTGTACCGGAAGCCGGGGTGAGGGCGGCGGTCAGCCGACGAGCTCCTCCATGTCCGCCGCGACCTGGGCGATGTCCGGGAGGGCGAGGGCGGCGAGCTGGGCGCGCCGGATGCCCGCGGCGATGTCCCGATCCGCCAGGACCTCCCGGCAGACGGTGGCGAAGGCGTCCGGGCTCGTGTCGGTGATGTGCCGGCCCAGGCCCAGTTCCTGGACGCGTTCGGCGTTGTGCGGCTGGTCGCCGAAGTTCGGTGCGACGGCCATCGGCGCCCCGGCGCGCACCGACTCGCGGATGCTGTTGTAGCCGCCGTGGGTGACGAACAGGTCGACGCACTCCAGCAGCAGCGGCTGGGCGAGCCGTTCGGTGAGGCGGAGATGGGGGGCCGGGGTCACGCCCTCGTAGGAGATGCCGGAGGTCGCGACGACGGCGGTGCAGTCCACTTCGGACAGGCCGGCGAGGGTCGCCCGCAGCAGCTCGGACGGGTCGGTCATGCCCGGCGGCAGCTCGCCGCCCTCGGGGACCATGGACTGGAGCATGGGCATCGCCGTACCGACGGCGGCGAAGACCAGGGGCTTGTCCGTGGGGAGGTCCGCGACCCACTCCGGGAGCCCCGCGGTGCGGTCCACGGTGGTCTGCCGGTAGGCGAAGACCTTGGCGGGGTGGCGGGCGAAGGACAAGGAGGCGGGCAGGTAGTCGAACCGGCCGTGCGGGTAGAGGGAGTCCGGCGTGTCCTGCGCGGGCAGGCCCATCTCCTCCCGCAGCCGGTTCAGCGGCTCCAGCAGGTCGGCCGGGTCGGAGAGGTTCACCATGCCCGACGGTATGGGCAGGTGCGGTATGCCGAGCTGTTCGGCGAGCAGAACGGCGCCGAGGTCCATCCCGTCACGGATGACGAGCTGCGGCGCGGCCTCGCGGGCCAGCTCCGACAGCGCCCGGTGGGAGTCCCTGGCGAAGGAGCCGGTCAGCGCCTCCGCCAGGGCCCGCAGATGCGGGTCGGCGCCCTCTTCGTCGGTGTCCTGCGGCTCGGGCGGGACGGAGGGGCCGCCCGAGAAGCTGAGTGTCGGCAGGGAGACGACGGTGGTGACGTCGTCCTCGGCGAAGACGGGCGCCACGGCCTCCGTCGTCGCCACCGTGACCGTGTGTCCGGCCGCGGCCAGCGCGCGGGCCAGCGGGAGCAGTGCCCGGCCGTGGGACGGCGAGCCGGTCGCGGTGCACAGGACGCGCATGATTCCTCTTCCCGGAAGATCGCCGGGCTCACCGGACGGCGGCGTGCTGCGCCGGTCTGCGGGTGGCACGGCTGCTGAGTGACGCTCTGATCTGCGTCACCGTAGGAATCGCGCGAAGATCACGTCAACGCGTTTCAAGGGAACATGGATGCGATTGAGCCAGGCCCCGGGTACCCACCCCCGGACGGGTGACGCGTACGGGCCGTACGGGAGGGCGCACCGCGGGGGCGCGCGCCATCGTGAGGACGGCGCGATCCGGTCGTCGCCGCAGGTCATCAGCGGCAGGGGCGGAAACGCGACCCCAAATCGGTATCTCGGATACCAGTTCTGTACCGTAAGGGTGTGCGATTGACCAAGAGCACCGACATCGCGTTGCGCATCGCCATGCGCCTGGCCGTCGTCGGTGACGACGAACCGGCGCCCACCACCCGCGAGGTGGCGAGCGCGGTCGAGGTGCCCTACACGCACGCCGCCAAGGTCGTCAGCAGGCTCCAGCACCTCGGCGTCGTCGAGGCACGGCGCGGACGGGGCGGCGGCCTGACGCTGACCACGGCCGGCCGCACGGGATCACTGGGCCGCCTGCTCCGCGAACTGGAGGGGACCGGCGACGTCGTGGGCTGCGAGGACCAGCCCCCCTGCCCGTTGCGCGGCGCCTGCCGTCTGCGCGGGGCGCTGCGCGAGGCGCAGGAGGCGTTCTACGCGGCGCTCGACCCGCTGTCGATCGGCGAACTCGTCGGCGCGCCCACCGGCCCCCTGCTGCTGACCCTCACCTCCCGGCCACCGGACTGACTTTCCCCCGACCCCACCACCCGCCCTCACCTCGCCCAAAAATATGCATCTCAGATGCAAGTTCTGCTCTGACCTGCGCCGACCGAGAATCTGGAGACCGTCCATGTTGTCGCCGAAGTCCGCCGAGACCGTCCGCGCCACCCTCCCCGCCGTCGGAGCCGCCATCGGCGACATCACTCCGCTCTTCTACGAGAAGATGTTCGCGGCCCACCCGGAGCTGCTGCGGGACCTGTTCAACCGCGCCAACCAGGCCAACGGCACCCAGCGGCAGGCCCTCGCTGGTTCGATCGCCACCTTCGCCACGTACCTCGTCGAGCACCCCGACAGCCGCCCGGACGCGATGCTCGCCCGGATCGCCCACAAGCACGCCTCCCTCGGGGTGCGCCCCGATCAGTACCCGATCGTGCACGAGCACCTGTTCGCGGCCATCGCCGAGATCCTCGGGGACGCGGTGACCGAGGAGGTCGCGGCGGCCTGGGACGAGGTGTACTGGCTGATGGCGAACGCGCTGATCGCGATCGAGCGCGGCCTGTACACCGCGTCCGGCACCCCCGAGGGCGCGGTGTGGCGCGAGTACCGGGTGGCCGGCCGCTTCCAGGAGACCGATGACGTCGCCACGTTCTTCCTGCGTCCGCTCGACGACGCGCCCCTGCCGCCGGCCCGCCCCGGCCAGTACGTCTCGGTGCGGGTCGAACTGGCCGACGGGGCGCGGCAGATACGCCAGTACAGCCTGTCGGGCGAGCCGGACGGCGGGCTCCAGTTCTCCGTCAAGCGGGTGGCGGGCGACCCGGCGGGCGAGGTCTCGAACCATCTGCACGACCACGTCCACGGCGGGGAGACGCTGCGGGTGAGCGCCCCGTTCGGCGATGTGGTGCTCGACGAGGGCGACGGACCGGTGCTGTTCGCCTCGGCCGGCATCGGCTGCACCCCGGTCATCGGGATGCTCACGCATCTCGCCGTCACCGACTCCCCGCGCCGCGTGATCGCCGCACATGCCGACCGGGCCCCGCACACCCACGCGTTCCGCGCCGACCTGCGGCGCCTGACGGGCAAGCTGCCGAACGCCACCGCCGAGGTCTGGTACGAGAACCCGGGCGAGGAGACCTCCGCACACACCGGCCTGATGGACCTCGCGCGGATCGACGTGCCCGAGGGCACCACCGCCTACCTGTGCGGCCCGGTGCCGTTCATGAAGGCGGTCCGCGCGCAGCTCCTGGAGCGCGGGGTGCGTCCGGCCGACATCCACTACGAGATGTTCGGCCCCGACCTCGGCATCTGAGGGCGCGTCACCGCGGGCCGGGACCCGCGGCACCCGTCCGGACCGGCCGCCGGCGGCCCCGCACCGGGACCGCCGGCGGCCGGTCCGCGCATGATTGGGTGACACGTCCGCGTCAACCCCGCCCGGACCGCCACCCGCACACCCTCGGTCAATCCCGCCACGTTTCCACGACGTTACCCAGCCGTAACCCACCCAAGGGTTACCGCTGGTAAAAGACGGACCTTACGCTCCAGGCACCTCGGACCGGCCCGGTGCCCCTCCTGCCCTGCCACAGGCAGCGCCCGGCCGGACCGCACACGGTCTGGAGCAGAAGATGACGTCCTCCCGCACGACGCCGCGCGCCGTCCTCGGCGCCGCCCTGGCCACGGTCCTCGCCGGCACCCTCTGTGGCGCCCCCGCCGCCACCGCCGCCCAGGCCACGACGTCCCGCACCGCGGCGTCCGGCCCCTCCGTACGCTTCACCGACATCACCGGCGACGGCGGTGTCACGCTCAAGGCGAATGTCGTCGCCCCGGCCGGCGACGGCGAAGGCCGCCGCTTCCCGCTGATCGTCCTGCCCACCAGCTGGGCCGTGCCACAGGTCGAGTACCTGGCACAGGCGACCCGGCTGGCCGCCGACGGCTATGTCGTCGTCTCCTACAACGTGCGCGGCTTCTGGCAGTCGGGCGGCGAGATCGAGACGGCCGGACCACGCGACATCGCCGACGCGTCCAAGGTCATCGACTGGGCGCTGGCGCACACCCCCGCCGACCCGCACAAGGTCGGGATGGGCGGCGTCTCGTACGGCGCCGGGATCAGCCTGCTGGCCTCGGCGCACGACAAGCGGATCAAGGCGGTGACGGCGCTCAGCGGCTGGGCCGACCTGGTCGGTTCGATCTACGGCGAACGCACCCAGCACCGCCAGGCGGCGGTCCTGCTCGGCGGGTCCGGCGAGCTGACCGGCCGCCCCGGGCCCGAACTCCGCGCGGTCCTCAAGGACTTCCTCGGCTCGAACCTCGCCGCGGAGAAGGACATGGTCGCGTGGGGCGCGAAGCGCTCCCCCGCGACCTACCTCGACAAGATCAACGACAATGGCGCGGCCATCATGCTGGGCAACGCCTGGGGTGACTCGATCTTCCCGCCCAACCAGTACGCCGACTTCTTCGAGAAGCTCAAGGGCCCCAAGCGGCTGGAGTTCCGTCCCGGCGACCACGCCACGGCGGAGGGCACCGGCCTGTTCGGGCTGCCCAACGACACCTGGACGCACGCCCGCCGCTGGTTCGACCGCTACCTCAAGGGCACGGACAACGGCGTCGACCGCGAGGCCCCCGTGCTCCTCACCTCCCGCTCCACCGGGACGTACGAGGGCTACAAGAGCTGGCGGGACGTGCCGTCGGCGCAGCGCCGGATCGCGCTGGACGGCACCCGGAAGATCGGCACCTGGGCCGACTCGGGCGCCAACGGCGGAGTTGCCCTCCTCTCCAGCGTCCTGGACCAGTTCCTCCGGATTCCCCCGCTCGCCTCGATCCCGCTGCTGCCGCGCTCGGTGGCCGCCGTCTGGGAGTCGGAGCGCTACGACAGCCCCCAGCGGGTGCGCGGCACGGTACGCGTCCACACCACCGTGACCGGGACCGCCAAGAGCGGCACCGCCGTCGCCTACCTCTACGACGTCGGCCCGCTCGGCCTGGGCAAGCTGGTCTCGCACGCCCCGTTCACCTTCCACGACAAGACCCCGGGCCGCCCGTTCACCGCGGACTGGGACCTGTTCTCCACGGCGTACGACGTCCCGGCCGGGCACCGGCTCGCGGTCGTCGTGGACACCGCCGACCCGCTCTACATCACCCACAACCCGCGCGGCTCCTCGCTGACGTTCTCCTCCCCGGCCGGCGACCCCTCGTACGTCTCGGTACCGGTCCGCGACTGAGCGGCGGTATCCGGCCACTCCCCCGCGCCGCCCGGGACACCGGGGTGGCCGGTATCCGACGCTCCCCCGGCCGGGGGAGGTTGGCCGGAAAGCGCCTTCTTGCGCGACTTGACGCCCTCGTACTGTCGGCCTCGTGACCAGATGTCGAATCCGGTCACGAGGTCACCGAGGGGGGTCCGTGGACCGGACGAAGCGCGGGGAGCGCATCCTGCAGGCGGCGGGGGACCTGCTGGTCGCTTGGGGGTACCGGCGGGTGACGATCGACGAGATCGCCCGCCGCGCCAAGGTCGGCAAGGGCACGGTCTATCTGCACTGGAAGACCAAGGACGCCCTGCTGCTCGCCGTCCTGCTCGACAACAAGTCCTGGTCCCTGCGGCGGCAGTTGGAGCGGATGCGCGGCGAGCCGCTGGAGGTCCTGCCCGGCCGGCTGCTGGCCGGGCACTACCACGACTTCCTGGCGAGCCCCGTCCTGCGCGCCCTGCACACCGCCGACACCGGCGTCCTCGGCCGCCTCAACGACACCGCCCAGCAGGAGCTGGCCGAGCTGATCGGACACGGCGAGCGGACGCTGCGCGACCACTTCGTCCTGCTGCGCGAGCACGGACTGGCGCGCGCCGATGTCCCCGTGGAGCACCAGCAGTACGCCGTACGGGCGGTGGCCACCGGCTTCTTCGTGACCGAGTCCCTGCTCGACACCCACACGCCCGGCCCCCCCGAGGTCCGGGCCCGGCTCCTCGCCCACACGGTCGACGGCGTGCTGGGGACCCCGGCCGCCGCCGATGACGACGCCTGCCGCGTACGCGCCGCGGCCACCGCGGCCGCCCCGCGCGTCATCGCGCTCTACGAGCACCTCGAAGCGCTCTGCGCGCGGGAAATACGCCGGCAACTGCGTCCTTGACTCCCGATCCGGAGGAGATCGCACGATGTCAACACCAGCCACTCCCTTCACCGAGCACATCGGGAAACACCCGGGTGAACCGCATGTCCTGGACCCGGCCCTGCTCACCGACCCCTTCGCCGGCTACGGCGCGCTGCGCGAACAGGGCGCCGTCGTCCGCGGCCGCTTCCTCGACGACTCACCGGTGTGGTTCGTCACCCGCTTCGACGAGGTCCGCCAGATCCTGCGCGACCAGCGGTTCGTCAACAACGGCACGGCCGCCGTCGGCGCCGACGGGATCGACCGGGCCGCCCGGATGCTGGACGCGATGGGCGTGCCCGAGGAACTGCGCGTCTACTTCTCCGGCTCCATCCTCAACAGCGACGCCCCCGACCACACCCGGCTGCGCCGCCTGGTGTCCCGGGCCTTCACCGCCCGCAAGATCACCGACCTGCGGCCCCGGGTGGAGGAGATCACCGACGCGCTGCTCGACCGGCTGCCCGACCACGCCGAGGACGGGGTCGTCGACCTCATCGAGCACTTCGCCTACCCGCTGCCCATCACCGTCATCTGCGAACTGGTCGGCATCGCGGAGGAGGACCGCCCGCAGTGGCGGGCCTGGGGCCGCGAGCTGGTCACGCTGGACCCGGCCCGGCTCGCCCGCGCGTTCGTCCCGATGATCGAGCACATCCACGAGCTGATACGCACCCGCCGCTCGGCGCTCACGGACGACCTGCTGAGCGAGCTGATCCGCGCCCATGACGACGACGGCGGGCGGCTGAGCGACACCGAGATGGTCACCATGGTCCTCACCCTGGTCCTGGCCGGCCACGAGACCACCGCCCACCTCATCACCAACGGCACCGCCGCCCTGCTCACCCACCCCGACCAACTCGCCCTGCTGCGGCAGGACATGGGCCTGATGCCGCGCGCCGTGCACGAGCTGATGCGCTGGTGCGGGCCCGTGCAGGCGACCCAGCTGCGCTTCGCCTCCGAGGACGTCGAGATCGGCGGCACCCTGATCCGCAAGGGCGATCAGGTCCAGCTCAGCCTGGTCGCCGCCAACCACGACCCCCGCCACTACGACGACCCCGACCGTCTCGACCTGACCCGCCACCCCGCGGGCCACGCCGAGAACCACGTCGGCTTCGGCCACGGCATGCACTACTGCCTGGGCGCCACCCTCGCCCGCCAGGAAGGCGAGGTCGCCCTCGGCAAACTCCTCACCCGCTACCCGGACCTGGCCCTGGGCGTGCCCCCGGAGCGGCTGGAACGCGCCCAGCTCCCCGGCAACTGGCGGCTGACGTCCCTGCCGGTGCGCCTGTAGCCCGGCTCACGCACCGTCCGCTGCCTCGGCATCGTCCTGGCCGACACCGTCGTCCAGGACGATGCGCGCGGTGTGCCGCTCCTCACCGGCCCCGACCTCGCGCAGCGCCCGCTCGATACGGAGGTAGAGGGTGGCCGCCAGCGCCCAGTCCGCGTCCATGTCGCCGTTCTCCTGCCGCTTCTTCCACAGCGTCAGCAGTATGGCGATGAGGGAGCGGCCGGACAGGGACGCCTCCACCAGGCCGCCCTCCACCTCCAGCACCGCGGGCGGGGTACGGAAGTGCGGGTGCGCCCCGGCGAGCCCGGCGAGGAACTCCCAGGTGTCGCGGTGGCACACCAGCTCGGCCGACGAGACGCCCGCCGCGGTCAGCAGCAGCGCCCCGTGGGCCACCAGCGGGCCGTCCGCCTCCTGGTCGTCCGCCTCGGGGGGCATCTCGGCCGCCGGACGGGGCGTGCCGTGGCGCGCCGGGTCGCCCTGGGCGGCGCGGGCCGCGGTGGTCAGCTGCCGGCAGGCGCGTTCCGCGGCCTCCTTCAGGCGCTTCCAGTCGGCCGCCCGTGCGTCGTGCCGTGCCGTGCCGTCCGCCGCCGTTCTGCCGTCCCGCGCCGGGGACGGCTCCCGGGTGTCGTCGTCCTGCCCGAACCCGTTGCCGGCCTGTTCCACTTCTTCCTCCTGATCGGTGTCGTTCACGCGGGTGCCGTCGGCGGCCGGGGGGTGCGGGGCCTCGTCCGGCTCCGGCTCCGGCTCCGGGGCGGCGGGTGCCGCACGGCCCGCCTCCGGCGCCTTTGGCGCGGCGGGGGCGGTACGGGCCGCCAGGGCGCGCACCTCCTCGCGCAGGGCCTCGACACCGGCGCGGACCTCGGCCAGTTCGCCGGACATCCGCTCCTGCCGGTCGTTCAGCAGGCCCGTCTGCTCCCGCAGCCCGTTCGCCGCGGCCGAGGCGGTCTCGGCGACCGTGTGGCGCAACCGGTCCAGGCCGCCGTGGAGGGCGCACAGTCCCGTGAGGCGGTCGTCCAGACGCCGGCAGATCTCGCCGAACTCCGGGCGCTCCATGCCGTTCCGCTGCCGCTTCCGCTTGCCCCACACCGTGCAACCCCCTGGCCACGCGTCCTCATTGCCGTCCGTACCTCCCCTGCGGACCAGCGGATGACGCGGCTTTTTCCGGTCAACAAGATCAACGGGCGCACACCGGCCCCCACCGGCGCGGATGCCCTCTCGCGCGCCTCTGCGCCCGCCTCCCCCACCGCGGGCGCTCCCCCGCGCGCCCGTCCGGCATGATCGTGGTCATGAGCCGTCCGCATCTGCCCACCACGGAAGCCGCCGTCACCGCCGTCCGCGCCGTCGCCGACGCGTACGGGCGGGAGATCACCGTCACCGACGACATCGGGGCGGACCGTTCGTCCCGGCGGACCGCCTCGGGCGCCTTCGCGGTGCTCGACCCGGACGGGTCGCTCCCGCACGAGGCGTTCATCGAGCTGGGCGGCGTACCGGACGTCGATGTGCAGCTGTTCGCCGAGGGCGACGCGAGGATCGTCGTGGAGGGCGTGGAGTTCGCCGACGTGCCCCGGGACGCCGTACCGGACTTCCTGCGGGCGGTGTACGGGGGTCTGGCCCGCGTCAAGGAGCGGTTCTTCCCTCCGGCGGCCTGGCTGATCGTCCCGCTGCCGGGCGACGAGACCTACAAGGAGCTGGTGACGCCCCGGATGCTCACCCCGTGGCTGGCGCGGTCCGTGCGCTGACCCGGGCCGGCCGTTCAGCGCGGGAGGATCTTGGAGAGGAAGTCCCTGGCCCGTGCGCTCTCCGGGGCGCGGAAGAAGTCGTCGGGGGCGCGGACCTCGACGATCCGGCCGTCGGCCATGAAGACGACGCGGTCGGCGGCGGAGCGGGCGAAGCCCATCTCATGGGTGACGACGAGCATCGTCATGCCCTCCCGGGCCAGTTGCCGCATCACCTCCAGCACCTCGTTGATCATCTCCGGGTCGAGGGCGGAGGTCGGCTCGTCGAAGAGGAGGGCGAGGGGGTCCATCGCCAGGGCGCGGGCGATGGCGACGCGCTGCTGCTGGCCGCCGGAGAGCTGGGCGGGGTACTTGCCGGCCTGGTCGGCGAGCCCGACCCGGTCCAGGAGTTCCCGGGCCCGCCGCTCGGCCTCGTCCCTCCCGCGCTTCTTCACCTTGACGGGCGCCAGCATGACGTTGGCGAGCACCGTCCGGTGGGCGAAGAGGTGGAAGGACTGGAAGACCATGCCGACCTCGGCACGGAGCGCGGCGAGCGCGTGTCCCCCGGCGGGCAGGGGCGTGCCGGCCACGGTGATGGTGCCGGAGTCGATCGTCTCCAGGCGGTTGATGGCCCGGCAGAGGGTGGACTTGCCCGCTCCGGACGGCCCGATGACCACCACGACCTCGCCGCGGCCGACGGTGAGGTCGATGTCCCGCAGCACCTGCTGCCCGCCGTAGGACTTGTTGACCCGGCGCAGTTCGATCAGTGGTTCACCGGTCATCCGTGGGCCCTCGCTCTCTCGTCCGCCCGGCGGGGGCAGCACCGCTCCGCCGGAGCCGGTCAGCTCTCCGCGGCCTCGGCGTAGACCTGGGACAGCTCGGGCGCCCCGTCGTCGGCCCAGGCCCGTCCGGCGGCCACCGCGTCGACGACCCGGCCCGACGCCAGCCGCACCACCGGCCGCCCGTCCGGCCACACCTGCCACACCGCGCCGCGTACCGTGCGCACCAGGACGGTCCCGAGGTAGAGGCCCGCGTCGTTGCCGAGCCACGGCAGGACCTCCGGGTCGTCCCGCCACACCGGCTGCAACTGGTCCAGCGCCTCCAACGAGGTCACGGAGTCGTCGAGTCGTACGCCGGAGCCGGCCGCCTGGACGCGCAGCAGCTCGCACTCGGACAGCAGCTCGGCGACGCTGCCCGCGTCGTCGCGCACCGGCCCGGCCGGGTCCGCGACGGGACGCTTGCGCCACTTGTCCAGGAAAGACAGGTTCATGGAGTGCAGGGTCGCATCCCAAACCCGCCCCTGGCCACCGGCACGCCCCGTACCGGTGGCACGGCGCCACAGCTCCGGGCGGCCCTGCGCGGGAGGGCGTTATCCGACCGTGAGGTCCAGGTCCACGACCACCGGGGCGTGGTCGGAGGCGCCCTTGCCCTTGCGCTCCTCGCGGTCGACATAGGCGTCGGTGACGGCCGTGGCGAACGGGGCGTTGCCGTAGACGAGGTCGATGCGCATACCGCGGTTCTTGGGGAAGCCGAGGGCGCGGTAGTCCCAGAAGGTGAAGGGACGGTCGTACTTCAGGGCGCGGGGCAGGACGTCGTTCAGGCCCGTGCCGCGCAGGGCGGCCAGCGCCTCGCGTTCGGCGGGGGTGACATGGGTCAGGCCGTCGAAGGCTGCCGGGTCCCAGACGTCGTCGTCCGTGGGGGCGACGTTGAAGTCGCCGAGGACGGCGAACGGGCGGGTGCCCGCCGCGTCCTCGGCGACGGCCGTGCGCAGCGCGTCGAACCAGCGCAGCTTGTAGGCGTAGTGGTCGTGGGCGACCTCGCGGCCGTTGGGGACGTACACCGACCAGACGCGGGCCGGGCCGCAGGTCGCGGAGATCGCGCGGGGCTCCTGGACGCCCTCGTAGTCCGGGCCGCCGGGCAGGCCCGTGACGATGTCCGCGAGGCCGACGCGGGAGAGCAGGGCCACGCCGTTCCAGCGGCCGGTGGCGTTGACGGCCGCCTCGTAGCCGAGCTCGCGCAGCGGTTCCACGGGGAACTGCTCCAGGGCGCACTTGGTCTCCTGGACGCACAGCACGTCGGTGCCGGTGCTCTCCAGCCAGGCCAGCAGCCTCGGGAGACGGGCGGTGATCGAGTTGACGTTCCAGGTCGCGATGCGCATGCCGGTAAACCTACCGCCCGGCACCGACAGTCAGCCGAGGACGGTACCGCCGCCGGGGGCGAGGCGGCTGTGGTCCGTGCCGGTGAGGGCGTCGATCATGCCGTCGTAGATCGGCCGGGCGTGGTCGCGCAGCAGGCTGTCGTGGATGTCGACGGCCCGGCGCGGGGCGACCTCGCGGAGGTAGTCGATGATCTCGGAGACCTTGTTCCAGGGGGCGTGGACCGGCAGCAGCAGGGTGTCGACGGTGCGGTTCTCCGGGACGGTGAGCGCGTCACCGGGGTGAAAGACACTGCCGTCGACGAGAAAGCCGATGTTGGTGATGCGGGGGATGTCCGGGTGGATGACGGCGTGCAGCTGGCCGTGCACCTCGACGTCGAATCCGGCGGCGGTGAAGGTGTCGCCCTCGCCGACGGTGTGCACCCGGCCGGGGAAGGCGGCCGCGAGCCGGTCGGCGACGGAGGCGAGGGTCCAGACCTCGGCGGCCGGGTTGGCCTCCAGGCCCGCGCGCAGCCGGCCCTCGTCGAAGTGGTCCGCGTGCTCATGGGTGACGAGCAGCGCGTCGGCGCCGACGGCCGCGTCGGTCTCGCTGAAGCCGCCCGGGTCGATGACGAGCACCCGCCCGTCCTTCTCCAGGCGGACGCAGGCATGGGTCTTCTTGGTGAGTTCCATGACCGTCATCCTGCCGTCTCCGGGCCGCCCGGACGGGGTACCGCGGGGACCGGCCGTGCCCGGGGTCATGCCCGCGGGGTGGTCTCCTCCTGGATCACCCGCTGGGCGACCGCGAAGGCGGCCTCGGCGGCCGGGACGCCGCAGTAGACCGCGGTGTGCAGCAGGATCTCCTTGATCTCGGCCGGGGTGAGGCCGTTGCGCAGCGCGGCGCGGGTGTGCGGGGCGAGTTCCTCGTGGTGACCGCGGGCGACGAGGGCGGTGAGGGTGACGATGCTGCGGGTGCGGCGGTCGAGCCCGGGACGGTTCCAGATCCCGCCCCAGACATGGCGGGTGACGAGGTCCTGGAAGTCACCGGTGAAGTCGTCGGTGGCCGCCTCGACCCGGTCGACATGGGCGTCCCCCAGCACCTCCCGGCGGGTCTTGACGCCCCGGTCGTGGTCACCGTCGTGGACCGTTCCGGGCCGGGCGAGACCGGACTCGATGGCGGCCGGCGCCGGCTGCGGCCGGCTGAGCACGGGCTTCGGCGCGGCCTGGCCGACGGCCGCGGGCGCCGCGCCCGGCCGGTCCTGCCAGGTGGTGGTGAAGTGCCGGACGAGGAGTTCGGTGACGGCGGCGGGCTGCTCGACGGGGACGAGGTGGGAGGTACCGGGCACCAGGGCCAGGCTCGCGTCGGGGATTCCGGCGACCAGGGACCGGGCGTCCGCCGTCGGGGTGTCCTGGTCCTCGGAACCGACCACGACCAGGGTGGGCACCTGCACCCGGCCCAGCGAGGACCGCACGTCGTACGCGGCGAGCGCCTCACAGGCGGCGATGTAGCAGCCGGGGTCGGTGGTCCGCACCATCTGGACGCCCCACTCGACGATGGCGGGCTGGGCCCCGGCGAAACCCGGGGTGAACCAGCGCTCCGGCGTGGTGCGGGCGATCGGTTCGAGGCCGTTCGTCCGGATGACGACACCGCGCTGCCGCCAGGCGTCGGCGGTGCCGTGCCGCGGCGACGAGGAGATCAGCGCGAGCGAGGTGACGCGCTGCGGGCGGGTCAGGGCGAGCTGGGTACCGACCGCCCCGCCGAGGGCGCAGCCCGCGTAGCCGAAGCGGTCCACGCCGAGGGCGTCGAGGGTGGCGACGAGCCGGTCGGCCAGCTCGGCGACGGAGGAGGCGGGGTACGCGGGCGACCCGCCGTGACCGGGCAGGTCGAAGCGGACGACCCGCCAGTGGCGGACCAGCTCGGGGATCTGCCTGTCCCACATGTGCCAGGTCGCGCCCAGTGCGGCACCCAGGACCAGGACGGGCGCGCCCTCCGGCCCGTCGGAGCAGTACTGGAGGGTACGCGTCGGTATCTCACTCACGCCCTGCACGCTCTCATATCTGAGGGCGTCCCACGTGCCCGGGGCACAAGCCGGTACAGGCCTTCCCCCGTTGCGGCGGCTTGGCGAAGATCCTCTGCAACGGGGTTGACGTACGGGCTCCGGGGGCCGTAGGCGGTCCGGAATGCCCCGTCGTGGGCGAGGTGCGTGCGGTACGACGGCGCGGTGCCCGCGGCCGCCGTACCGGGCCTGGCGCCGCCGCACCCCTTGTGACACCACGCCAGAATTCCGGTCCCCGGCGGAACCACGTCCGTCCAAGGACCCGCGCTCAACGCGACCGGACCACCCCGGTCCCCCCGCCCCGGGCCGCGATCTCGCAACGGTTGGTCCGGATGCTCCCGGGGGCGGCGTGGATCACCGCCCCCGGTCCCCGCCCGGCCGTGTACGGCTGTGCGCCCACGCCGGCACCCAGGTCTCGCCGTCCG
The DNA here is from genome assembly GCF_059553635.1 of Candidatus Streptomyces philanthi. Classification (NCBI taxonomy): domain Bacteria; kingdom Bacillati; phylum Actinomycetota; class Actinomycetes; order Kitasatosporales; family Streptomycetaceae; genus Streptomyces; species Candidatus Streptomyces philanthi. Next base: position 40,766 of record NZ_JCANQV010000003.1, on the reverse strand, counting down.
TATCCCGGCGTACGGAGGTGAGGTACCGGCGGAGCGTCGGGAGGGCCGGGTGCGGGTTGTCGGCGCGCCACAGGAGGGAGTGCGGGTAGACCGGGGCCGGGTCGCGGAGCGGGATGAGGCGCATGTCGTAGCCGGCGGGCCAGACCAGAGGGGTCTGCGTGCCGAGGAAGGTCGCCAGGGTCGAGGACGCCGCGATCGTGTCGACGAGGTCCTCGACGCCGAAGTTGGGGCCGGTGGACTCGATGGTCAGCCCGAAGGCGTCGGCCAGCGCCTCGTAGTAGGCGGTCCATTCGGCGCCGGGGACGTTGCCGGGCATCCAGATGCGGTGGCCGGCCAGCCGGTCGAGGGTGACCGCCGCGGCGCCGGCGAACTCGTGGGCGGGGCCGGTGAACAGGTGGAGCGGCTCGTCGTGGACCGGGGCGATCTCGATGCCGTCGGGGATGCGCTGCCCGGGCATGGTGACGGCGCGGAAGGTGGCGTCGATGGTGCCGTCCTGGAGGGCGGCGACGGCCGCTTCGGCGCCGGGGAGGGTCACGACGTCGAGGGCGGTCCCGGGGTGGGCGCGGTGGAAGCCGCGCAGCAGACCGGCCACCGAGACGCGCCGGCCGACCACGTCGACGCGCAGGGCGCGGCTGCCGGGGCGTACCGAGTCCTTCGCCCGTTCCTCGGCCTGGAGCAGGGTCCGGGCGTGGGGCAGGAACACCTGCCCGTCGATGGTGAGCCGCGCGCCGCGCGGTGTACGGGTCAGCAGCCGCACACCGAGTTCCCTCTCCAGGGCGGCGACGCGCTTGGAGACGGCCTGCTGGGTGAGGGAAAGGTCGGCGGCGGCCTTCTGGAACTGGCCGGTGTCCGCGACGGCGGCGAAGGTCCGTACGGCGTTGAGGTCCACCCGGCCCACGGTATCGGTACAACGTTCCGTTGTGTGCTGCCGGTGCGGCGGTTGTTTGATCCACCGGCTCCACCAGCTCTTTCATAGGGGCGGTCAGCGCGGGGCCCTGCTCCGCTCAACGCCTGGTTGCCCTCCTGGGAGTGAGGTGCCCGTGCCGGATTCCTTCGTCCACCTGCACAACCACACCGAGTACTCGATGCTCGACGGCGCGCAGAAGCTGCGGCCGATGTTCGCCGAGGTGGCCGGGCAGGGCATGCCCGCGATCGCCATGAGCGACCACGGCAACATGTTTGGCGCCCATGAATTCGCTCACGTGGCGAAGGACTTCGACGGGGTGAAGCCCGTCATCGGCATCGAGGCGTACCTGGCGCCCTCGTCCCGGTTCTCCCGGAAGCGGGAGTGGTGGGGGCCGGGTGGCCGCCGGGCCGTGAGTGACGACGGCGAGGGCGCCAAGGACGTCTCCGGCGGCGGCCGCTTCACCCATATGACCATGTGGGCGTACGACGCCCGGGGGTTGCGCAACCTGTTCCGGCTCAGCACCCGGGCCAGTTACGAGGGCCAGTTCCCGGCGGGCAAGCCGCGCATGGACCGCGAGCTGATCGCCGAGATGCCGGAGGGCATCATCGCCACCACCGGCTGCCCGTCCGGCGAGGTCCAGACCCGTCTGCGGCTGGGCCAGTACGCCGAGGCGAGAGCCGCCGCCGCGGCCTACCAGGACATCTTCGGCCGGGAGAACTACTTCCTGGAACTGATGGACCACGGCCTGGACATCGAACGCTCCGTCCGCGACGGCCTGCTCCGTCTGGCGAAGGAGCTGGACCTCCCGCTCCTGGCCACCAACGACGCCCACTACGTCACCGAGGAGCAGGCCGACGCCCACGACAATCTGCTGTGCATCGGCGTCGGCAAGAACAAGGACGACCCGAACCGCTTCCGCTTCAGCGGCTCCGGCTACTACCTCAAGAGCGCCGCGCAGATGCGCGCGCTGACGTCGACCTCGACTTCGACGACCGCCAGCGCGACCGGATGGTCCGTTACGTCACCGAGAAGTACGGCGACGAGTACACCGCCCTGGTGAACACCTTCGGCCGGATCAAGGCCAAGAACGCCGTCAAGGACTCCGCGCGCCTCCTGGGCTTCCCCTACTCCCACGGCGAGCGCATCACCAAGGCGCTCCCGCCGGACCAGAACGGCAGGCCCGCCCCGCTGGACGCCCTGTTCGACCCCGCCCATCCTCGGCTCCACCCACCACCTTCTGGTCTACCAGGAGCAGATCATGGCCATCGCCCGGCAGCTGGCCGGCTACACCCTGGGCGGCGCGGACATGCTGCGCCGCGCGATGGGTAAGAAGAAACCGGAGGTGCTGGCCGCGGAGTGGGAGAAGTTCCACGGCGGCATGCGGGCCAACGGCTACTCCGACGAGGCGATCAAGGCCCTGTGGGACGTGATGCTGCCCTTCTCCGGCTACGCCTTCAACAAGTCCCACACCGCCGGCTACGGCCTCGTCTCGTACTGGACCGCCTACCTCAAGGCCAACTATCCCGCCGAGTACATGGCCGCGCTGCTCACCTCCGTCGGTGACGACAAGGACAAGGCCGCCGTCTATCTCGCCGACGCCCGCGAGAACGGCGTGCGGGTCCTTCAGCCCGATGTGAACGAGTCGGTGGCGCAGTTCACCGCGATCGGCGACGACGTGCGGTTCGGGCTGCGGTCGGTGCGCAACGTCGGCGACGGCGTCATCGAGGCGGTCACCGAAGCCCGCCGCGGCGGGGGGCCGTTCACCTCGTTCGCCGACTTCCTGCACCGGGCCGGCCTGCCCGCGATGAACAAGAGGGCCGTGGAGTCCCTGGTCAAGGCGGGCGCGTTCGACTCCCTGGGGCACTCCCGCAAGGGACTGACCGCCGTCCACGAGGAGGCCGTCGACGCGGTCGTCCCCCTGGGCCGTCGTCCGCCTCGCGGACCGGGACGCCGGGATCGACGTCCTGTTCTTCCCGGCCGCCTACCAGCTGGTGGGGCACGCGCTGACCGAGGACGAGGCCGTCTCCGTCACCGGCCGCGTCGAGGACCGTGACGGTACCCGGAGCGTCTTCGGCCGGGAACTCGCCGTACTGGACGTGTCCTTCGCCGAGCACGGGGAACGTCCGTCGGTCCGGCTCGCGCTGGCGCTTCACCGGATCACCGAGCGGTCCGTGCGCGCACTGCGGAGCATCCTCGCCGAGCACCCGGGCGACAGCCCCGTCCACCTCAGCGTCCGCGGCACCCGCACCACCACCGTCTACTCCCTGCGCACCAGGGTGAACGCCGCCTCCGTCGCCTCCGACGTGAAGGGAACGTTCGGCGCCGACGCCTGGATCGGCCTCGTATGACGACCGCCGCCGCCCGGACCGGGACCTTTGCGCTGAGGACCTGCGCGACCCCGCCCTGCCCGCGCTGCGCGGCCCCGGCGCTGCTGGTGGCGCGCTACCCGCACACCTGGCGCAACCGGTCCGGGCAGCCGGTCGGCGGCCTCAAGGAGACGCTGCTGTGCGGCTCCTGCGACGCGGACGACCCGGCGGCCGGCGAACTGCTGGCGTTTCTCGCCGGGAACGGCCACCGGGACGCCGCACGGCTCCCCGCGTTCGGCACGCTCGTCCACGACTGGCTCGACGTCGTGCGCCACCGCGCACCGGACGGCCGGGCCCTGGACGAGGAGGAGGCCCGGTGGAGGGCCGGTGACCTGTGACCGGGTCTCCTCGCCGGGCCGGCCCGCCGGTCAGCGCTGCCGGTTGAAGGCGTTCTCGAAGGCACGGGCGTTGCCTGCCGCGTCCCGGGCGTTGCGGGCGAACAGTGCGGCGGCCTGGGCGTCGCCGGCCCGCCTGGCACGGCGGGCGTAGGTGGGGTACAGGGTGTCGGACTCGTTCCGCTCGTTCTTGAAGGCGGTGGTGAGGTTGTCGCGGGTGGGGCCGACGATGCCGGCGAGTTGCGCCGCGCCGGCGAAGTGTTCGCGCCGTTCGACGTCGGCGGTGCCGGTGAACAGGCGGGACAGTGCCTGGTTGCCGTACGTGGTGGCGACCTTGGCGAACTGCCGGTACGTGGCCGACGCCACCGCCTGATCGTGCAGCGCGGTGTCGAGATTGCGTTTCGTCCGCGCCGCGCGGACCTTGGGCGGCCCCGACCGGACGGTCACGGGGGTGACGGCGGGAGGCGCCGGGACGGTGCCCTTGCCGGTGCGGACGGCCTCCAGTGCCTTGGTGAACGCGGCGTGGTGGCCGGCCTCGTCCTTGGCGGCCTCCTCGAAGAAACGGGCGGCGGCGGTGTCACCGTCCTGCCGGGCCTGCCGGGCGAAGGCGGGGTACGTCGTGTGCGCCTCGTGGTCCTCGTCCTTGACGGCGGCCCGCAGATTGGCCTCGTTGTTGCCCACCAGACCGCGCAGCTTGGCCGCTTGGGCGAGGGGGTCACGCTGCTTCACCGTGGCCGTGCGCTGGAAGAGGCGGTGTACCGACGACTGTCTCTCGGCCTGGGCCTGGTCGGCGAACAAGGAGTAGAGGGCGTAGGCATACGCCTCACGCCGTATCGACGCGTCGAGATCTGTGCGGGTCTGCGCGCGCAGGGCGGGAACCGCCGCTGGAGCCGCCGTGGCGGTGCCCGCGGGCCCGCCGACCGCCATGACCAGGGCACCCATCGCCAGCGCACGCATCGGGAAACGGATCATGTGGACCTCCGCACTCGGACCGGAGCGGCCCCCAAGGCATCACACCAATGAGTGACGTCCCGGGCCATCGTGGCGTGGCGATCGGGTGACGGACCTGGTCACGTGCGGTAACGGTCCGCATGGTTTCGGCAGGGCGGAGGAGAGCCGATGGGCGGGAGCCGGGTCGCTCCTTCGGCGAAGGTGACGGGAGTGGTGTGCGGTGGCTGCCGGGTGTGCTGTTACTCGGCGGGGTGGGCGGTCCTCGGCGGGTGACGGACAGCGGTGTCGCGGAGGGCGAGGAGACGGCCGGGGCCGGCTCGTTGCCGCACCGGCCTTGCTTCGGCCCGTCGAAAACGTCCATGTGATTCCCGCTCAGGGGGCGTACGCGTCTTTCCGTCCGCACTCCGGAGCGCGGGGTGCCCGGTTTCGATGCCGAGAATGACGGACGCCGGTGCGACCGGAGCCTTTTCCTCTGGTCACATCGCCGTGGAGCGGTCGTGAGAACCGTGGGAAGGGGCGGAAAAGGTCGTGGGGAGGCAGCAAGAGCGTGATGACGGTCCAACCCGAAAGTGCCGCCGTCCGCAGGACGGGCGCCTTCGGACGCGCCGCCCGATGGCGTCCGTTTCCGTCAAGGACAGTGCCCGACCGAAGACTTCCCGGTCATTCGGTGAGCTGGTCGATGCCGAATGTGGGCGTCACCCCTGGAGGACCGAGCGCCGATGTGGGCGATGCCGCAAAGGGGTGCGGTCCCCGGTTGTGCCCGGGGACCGCATCAGTCCTCGCTCACTGAAGGTGCGCCGGCGGAAACGGCCGGCACGCCCAGCGTTTCTGGGGCCAGATGCCTACTGACACTGACTCCTGCCGATCGCGATCACGGTGAAACCGGAATCCTGAAGAATGTCACCGAGTTTGGCGACGATACGGGAACAGGTGGCGGTCGTCTCGTCGGCGGCGACTGTGACGACGGCCCCGCGACCAAATGACTTCCGGTCAGAGGTCGGGGTGGCGACGACTGTCGGCGTATCCCGGAATGCGGGGGAGAACGTGAGGGAATAGACGCCCTCTTTTTCGTGCCGTACGGACATTCCCGAGGCCACCCTTGTGGTGCCGTCGCGAAGCACTTCCGCCTGGGCCGCCTGGAAATCGGTTCCCGATCCGGGCGGTCCTTGCGGCCCTTCCGGTCCTTCGGGCCCCTCGGGTCCCTCCGGCCCTTCCGGTCCTTCCGGTCCCCTCGGGCCCTCGGCGCCTCGCGGCCCTTGGGGGCCTTGGGAGCCTTGGTCCCCCTTGGGGCCTTGGGGCCCCTGAGGTCCTTGCTCCCCCTGGTCTCCCTTGAGGCCCTGGATGCCCTGCGACCCCTGCTGCCCTTGCTCTCCCCTGGGGCCCTGGATGCCCTGCGGCCCCTCGTTCCCCTGTTCCCCCTTGTCCCCCTTGGGTCCTTGCGGGCCGGGACTCCCTGGATCACCCTTGTCGCCCTTGTCACCCTTCATGCCGGGCGCCCCCGGGTCTCCCGTGTCCCCGCGGTCGCCCCTCAGGCCCTGCGGGCCGGGGACTCCTTGTTCTCCCTTGTCCCCTTGCTGCCCTTGAATGCCCTGAGGGCCTTGGTCCCCCTTGTCTCCCCGCTCACCTTTGGGCCCCTGTGGGCCTTGATCACCCTTCGGGCCCCGCGGACCCCGTTCACCGGTGTCGCCCTTCAGCCCCTGCGGCCCCGGATCACCCTTCGTTCCCTGGACGCCCGGGTCACCCTTGTCGCCCTTGGGGCCCGCGGGACCTGTGTCCCCCTTCGGCCCCTGGAGACCGCGGTCTCCCCTGTCACCCTTCGGTCCTTGCGTGCCGGGGTCGCCCTTCGGGCCCTGCGGGCCGGTATCGCCCTTGTCGCCTTCGGCGCCCTGGGGGCCTTGGTCACCCTTCGGCCCACGACTCCCCCGGTCGCCCTTCGGGCCCTGAGGACCTGGGTCTCCCTTCTCGCCCTTCTCCCCCTTCGGCCCCTGAGGGCCTGGGTCACCCTTATCCCCCTTCGGGCCCTGAGGCCCCGGAGGCCCCGGCTCACCCTTCGGCCCCTGGGGGCCCGGTTCGCCCTTGCCGCCATGGCGGAGGATGAACTGGAGCTCGTCGTCAGGGTCGGCGGCCGGGAGGGAGATGTGCGTCTTGTAGACCTTCGTGTTCCCCTTGGGATCGGTGGACGTCACGCAGACCTCGAACGTCCCGGACTTCCCCCCGAATTCGACCTTGCCGGTCCACACGCTGTCCGAGCGGGTCAGCGGATACGGCCCCTGGGCGAACGCGGGGGAGGAGATTTCCGCCTTGACGCACTCGCCGTCGATACCGGCGACACGGACGCTCGCTTCGATCCACGGGCGGGGTTGGGGATTCCAGTCGATTTCGATCGTTGTCGGGCAGGATTTTGCGGCCATCGCATGGTTTCCTTTCGGATGCTGCCGAAATTCCCTACTGCGGAAACATCGCTTCGGTAATCCGAAAAAGAACGCGTCAACGGAACCTCTCGTCCGGCCGCGGTGACGACCCGCCGGACAGACCCTCTGGCACCGCTTGACACACTCCCATCCGTCGATCGCTCCGAGGTAACGCGATCTCAGATGAGGCTTTCTGCATCATTCTCTTTTCTCTCCGAAGAGGCGCGAAATTGTCATGCCAGCGTCAAACTTCGCACGATCCGGCACCACAGGGCGGCTCTGTCAAGGACGAGTTCACCCCGGACTGCCGGATTTCCGGCGATCTCTGGTCGGACACGGCGTCACCGCGGAGGCGATGATGTCGACGCCGTGAAGCGGCCCCCTGCGACGAGGCCCAGACAATTTCTCATTGGTCCACCAATTCTTCCCGTGCGGCCTCACAACTGATCCACCCGTTCGAGCGGTAGGCCCAGAGTCGGCTTGACGAATGATCCGCCGATGCACCGCATAACCGTAAAGCGCTGCGCCACCTATAAATCCCAGCGAACCATGACCACGGTGGGGACGGTGGAGGCGGCGGCAGCAGGAAAAGCCCCGAGGAGGCGCCGCACGGTCAAGTGAAGTACGGGGTGGCGGAGTGCGATTTCGGCGGGGGCTACCAGAGATACGCCGCGCCACCCCTTCGGAATACTGACAGCAAAATTTTCCGCGGGGTCGACCCATGGTCATGGCAATTCTTGGCCCCACGACGGTTTTACGACCGCGGGGAGAGCCGGCGGTCAAGGACGTCAATGTCCGCGACGTACGCGCGGCCGACATCGCCACCACGGGCGGTCAGGCCGCGACGCCCCCTCAGAACCGCACAGTCGACACCGTGTGGACGACCGGGTGGCCCGGCTCGTCGAAACTGACGGTGATCTGCTGTGAGGGATGGGGCGACGGCTTGTCCTCGCTGAGTCCGGCCCAGCGGCCGTCGCCGCTGAAGTCCCAGCCGACCCGGGCGGCCTGTTCGGGGCTGATGGTGACCTTGCCCTTCTTCAGGGCGGACGGGCTCGTTCCGACGTCGGCGAGATAGCGGCCGAGACCGGCCTCGTCGGTGCGGAACTGCACGTACAGCGAGCTGGTCTCCCAGGAGTTGGCCTCGTAGTAGTAGACCGGGGTGGAGCCGTCCGGCACGGGGACGTTGTAGACGCGCTGCTGGACGCGGGAGGGGAAGTCGTTGGTGAGGCCGGTGGCCGCGGCCTCGGCCTCCTTCTCCACTCCGCTGTCGCGGCTCTGTTCGGCGGAGATGACGATGTAGCCGGCCGGGACGGTGATCAGCAGGAAGACGATCAGCGCCTTCAGCCAGGGGCGGCGCCGTTCGCCGCGGCGTGGTGCGGCCGGGGTCCGGGGGTCGTGGGAGGCCCGGGTATCGGTCTCGGTCATCGGCGGCCCGTCCGTTCGTAGCGTTCGTACCGTTCGACGCGGCGCCGGTTGGCCCGGCGGAAGCGGCGGGCGACGAGGCGGGCGAGGTCCGCGGCGCCGACCATGCCGGCCTCGGGGCCGAGCTGGGCCTTGGCGATGCGGGCCTCGGGGCGGTAGCCGCGGCCGGTCAGGGTGCGCCGGAAGGCGTCCCGGGCCGGGCAGATCAGCAGGTCGTCCGCGGCGCTGACGCCGCCGCCGATGACGAAGCAGGACGGGTCGAGGGCGGCGGCGAGGTTGGCGATGCCGACGCCGAGCCACTGTCCGATGTCCTGGAGGAGTTCGACGCACATGGCGTCGCCCTCGCGGGCCAGTTCCGTGATCAGCGGCCCGGTGATGTCGCCGACGCGCCCGCCGACCCGCTCGATGATGTTGTAGGCGACCGGGGAGTCCGCCGCGGCCAGCTCGCGGGCCTCGCGGACGAGGGCGTTTCCCGAGCTGTACTGCTCCCAGCAGCCGCGGTTGCCGCAGGGGCAGCGGTGGCCGCCGGGCACGACCTGCATATGGCCGAACTCGCCGGCCACGCCGTACCGGCCGCGCTTGACCCGGCCCTCCTCCAGGATCGCGCCGCCGATGCCCGTACCGAGCGTGATCATGACGAGGTGGTCCTCGCCGCGGCCGGCGCCGAACCGCCACTCCGCCCAGGCGGCGGTGTTGGCGTCGTTGTCGACCATGACCGGCACCGCGAGGCGGCCGGAGAGGCGTTCGCGCAGGGGCTCGTTGCGCCAGTTCAGATGGGGGGCGAACAGGACGGTGCTGCGGTCGGCGTCGACCCAGCCCGCCGCGCCGATGCCGACGGCGTGGACGTCGTGCCGGTCGGAGAGGTCGAGCACCAGGTCGACGATGGTGTCCTCGACGACCTTGGGGCTCTTGGACTTGTCCGGGGTCTCGGTGCGGACCTGCTCCAGGATGGTGCCGTCCGCGTCGACGACGCCGGCCATGACCTTGGTGCCGCCGATGTCGATACCGACGGTGGGCACCCGCGGCGCGGTCAGGTGCGAACGGCGCTCGCGGGTGCCGACGGTGCGCAGCACGGTGGCGCGGGCGGAGCCCCGGTGGACGCGTTCCCGGTAGGAGCTCATCGGTCCTTCTCCCCTCGACCCGCCGCTGCGACTGTGCGGCTGCCGGTACGGTCGGGGCGGCTGCGTGCTCGCAAGAGTCGTCTCGTCCCTGCGGGTCGGGAGGCCGGGGCCTCGGCGTGCGTGTCCGTTGCGATTGTGCATCACCCGCGGTGTCCGGCGCACCGCGGTGGGCGGGCGCCGGACGCGGGCGCGGCGGCGGCTCAGTGCGGCCGGTGTCCGCCGGGGAACTCGGGTGGCGCGGTGCGTGCCAGCTCGTGGCTGAGCTGCTCCAGCTCGCTGCCGCCCGCCATTTGGCGGGTGAGTTCCTCCAGGGTGATCTCCGCTTTGGTGTGGTTCCCGGCCATCGTGCCGCGCTTGAGGAGGACGAAGCGGTCGCCGACGAGGTAGGCGTGGTGCGGGTTGTGGGTGATCAACACCACGCCGAGTCCGGCGTCCCGGGCGGCCGCGACGTACTTGAGGACGACGCCGGACTGCTTGACGCCGAGCGCGGCGGTCGGTTCGTCGAGGACGAGGACCTTGGCGCCGAAGTAGACGGCACGGGCGATGGCGACGCACTGGCGTTCGCCGCCGGAGAGGGTGCCGATGGGCTGGTCGACGTCGCGCAGGTCGATGCCCATGCGCAGCAGCTCGCCGCGGGTGGTCTCGCGCATGGTGCGGACGTCGAGGCGGCGGAAGGGGCCGCGGCCTTTGGTGGGTTCGGAGCCGAGGAAGAAGTTGCGCCACACCGGCATCAGCGGGACCACGGCGAGGTCCTGGTAGACGGTGGCGATCCCGCGGTCGAGGGCGTCGCGCGGGGAGGCCAGGCGGATGTCCTCGCCCTCCAGGGCGAAGGTGCCGGCGTCGTGCTGGTGCAGCCCCGCGATGATCTTGATGAGGGTGGACTTGCCGGCGCCGTTGTCCCCGAGGACGCAGGTGATCTCCCCCGCGTGCACCTCCAAGGAGACCCCTTCCAGGGCCTTGACGTTGCCGTAGTACTTGCTGACGTCGGCGAGTTCGACGAGGGCCGTCATGCTGTCGCCTCCGCGCGTCGGCGGACCCAGGCGTTGAGGAGGGTGGCGAGCAGCAGCATCGCCCCGAGGAAGAACTTGAACCAGTCCGGGTTCCACTGGGCGTAGACGATGCCCTTGCTGGTCATGCCGAAGATCAGGGCGCCGACGGCGGAGCCGATCGCCGAGCCGTAGCCGCCGGTCATCAGACAGCCGCCGACGACGGCCGCGATGATGTAGAGGAACTCGTTGCCGACGCCGTCGCCGGACTGGATCGCGTCGTACGAGAACAGCAGGTGCTGGCCGGAGATCCAGGCGGCGAGGGCGACGCCCATGTAGAGGCCGATCCTGGTCCGGGTGACCGGGACGCCGACGGCGCGGGAGGCGTCGGCGCCGCCGCCCACCGCGAAGATCCAGTTGCCGACGCGGGTGCGCAGCAGGATCCAGGTGGCGAGGGCGACCAGCGCCAGCCACCACACGATGGTGATCTGGATGTCCACGCCGCCCAGGGTCAGATGGGAGGCGAAGACCGCGCGGGCGGAGGCGAAGCCCTCCATGTCGGCGATGGACTTGGTGGAGACGGTGCCGCCGATCAGCTTGGTGAAGCCGAGGTTGAGGCCGGTCAGCATGAAGAAGGTGCCCAGCGTGATGATGAAGCTGGGGAGTTTCGTACGGGTCAGCAGGAAACCGTTGAAGAACCCGATGGCGAGGGTGACCAGCAGGGACACCCCGACGCCGACCCAGGTGTTGGCGGTCATCTGGTAGCTGACCATGGACGAGACCAGCGCGGAGCTGACGACCATGACACCGGCCGAGAGGTCGAACTCGCCGCCGATCATCAGCAGCGCCACGGGGACGGCCATGATGCCGATCGTGGAGGACGCGTAGAGGACGGTGGAGAGGCTGGCGGCGCGCAGGAACGGTTCGGCGGCGAGTGCGAAGAACACGAACACGGCGACCGCGCCGACCACCGACCCCAGCTCGGGACGGCCCAGCAGGCGCCGCACCAGGGACCGGTGCAGCAGCCGTTCGTCGGACCCGGCCGGCGGGCCCGAGGGGCTCACGGGGGATGCCTCGGTGGTGCTCATCGGGTCCCCCGCTTCGTGTACTCCAGGAGCACCCCGGCGTCCTTCTTGGTGATCACCTGGGGGCCGGTGAACACCGGCCGGCCACCGCCGAGGACATCGCGGTTGTACTTGTACAGCCACAGCAGGTCGACGGCCTGGTAGCCCTGGAGGTAGGGCTGCTGGTCGACGGCGAAGCCGAGCGAGCCGTCCTTGAGTCCTGCGGCGACCTGCGCGTTCAGGTCGAAGGTGTCGATCTCGGCCTTGCTTCCGGCCCGCTCCTTGGCCTTGACGGCGGTGGGCGCGAAGGGCGCGCCGAGGGTGACCACGGCGTCGATGGAGCTGTCCGCCTGGAGCTTGGACTCGATGGAGGACTGCACGTCGGGCATGTTGGTGCCCTCGACGTAGAGCTTCTGCAGCTCGCCGTCGAACGTCTTCCGCGTGCCGTCGCAGCGCTGCTCGTGGCCGACGTTGCCCTGCTCGTGCAGGACGCACAGGGCCTTCTTCTTCCCGCGCCGGTTCAGCTCCTCGCCGACCGCCTCGCCGGCCATCGTCTCGTCCTGCCCGACATGGGTCAGCGCGCCGAACGCGGTGGACTCCTCGGCCCCGGAGTTCACCGTGATCACGGGGATGCCGGCCTTCTCGGCCCTGGCGACGACGTCCTTCATGGCGTCGGGCTTGGCGAGGGTCACGATCAGGCCGTCGACCTTCTGGTCGATGTAGGACTGCACCAGCTGGCTCTGCCGCTGGGCCTCCTTGTCGTGCCCGTAGACGAACTTGACGTTGTCCTTGGCGGCGGCCTGCTGGGCGCCGTTCTGCACGATGTCCCAGAAGGTGTCGCCGTCGCCGGAGTGGCTGACCATCGCGAAGGTCCACCGGGGGGTGTTCACGGCGGCCTTTCCGCCGGCGGCCTGCGCCGCGCGCGCTTCCTCGGCGCGTTTGCCCCCGGTACTGCTGCACCCCGCGAGCGAGGCGCCGAGCACCGCCACCAGCACGGCACTCATGACGCGTACGCCTCTTCGAACCCTTGCCACGGACTGCCCTTCCCGCTGATCGTCACGCTCTGTGGGACCCGGATACGCGGTGTCGCGTACCGGTACCGGTTGCCCGGCCCCAAACGCCCAAGTATCCGTTACCGGCGATCTGTGCCGGTTGATGGGGTCCGGTCCCTGTACGACCGGGCCGCGCCGTACGGGCCCGGAAGGCATTCCAGCGGCGCGCGGCCGGCCACGTCAACGGTACGGGGAAGGGCGGTCCGTACGGGCGGGCGGGGCGTGCGGGGGACGAATCCGGGCAGATCGGGTCAGGAGCGGACCAGCAGCTGGAACTCGAACGCGTAGCGCGACGCCCGGTAGACATGGGAGCCGAACTCGACCGGCCGGCCGGTGTCGTCGAAAGCGGTGCGCTGCATGGTCAGCAGCGGGGCACCCTCGGGCTCGTCGAGCCGCTCGCCCTCCTCGGCGGTGGCGGCCTTGGCGCCGACGGCCTGCCGGGCGCTGTGCAGAGTGATCCCGGCCGAGCGCAGCAGGCGGTAGAGGCCGGTCTCCTCCAGTTCGGCGGGGCCGACGTCCAGCAGTCCGAGGGGCAGGTGGTTGCGGAGGTGGGCGACGGGCTCACCGTGCGTGAAGCGCAGCCGCTCGACGAGCATCACCTCCGTGCCCTCGGCGATCCCCAGGGCGGCGGCGACCTCCGCGTCGGCGGTGGTGGTGGTGAGCCGCAGGACCCGGGTGGCGGGCTTCTGCCCGGCGGCCTCCAGGTCGTCGTAGAGGCTGCTCAGCTCCAGGGGGCGCTTGACCTGGCTGTGCACGACCTGGGTGCCGATGCCGCGGCGCCGCACCAGCAGACCCTTGTCGACCAGCGACTGGATGGCCTGCCGGACGGTGGGCCGGGACAGCCCGAGGCGGCCGGCCAGCTCGATCTCGTTGCCGAGCAGGCTGCCGGGTGCCAGTCCGCCGTTCTCGATCGCGGACTCCAACTGCTGGGCAAGCTGGAAGTACAGCGGAACCGGGCTGCTCCGGTCCACGCTGAACTGAACGGCCCTGTCGGCGCTCACGGCTGCTGCATCGCGTTTCCCCACGCTCGCGAGCGTATCGGCCGGGGGTGATGACGGGAAGTCCAGAGGTCACATTGTCCGGACATGAGGCGAAGTCGGGGTGGCGGTGCCCCGGGGTCAGGACATCCAGGCGTCCTCGTACGCGGCGTAGGTGCCGTCGTGGGTGGCGAGGTGCACCCACTGGTCGACGTACTGCCGGAAGGCGGTGTCGCCGCGCGGCAGGGCGTACGCCTTCTCGGAGAAGGTGAGGGGCTTGTCGGGGCGGACCGCGCACAGCTCGGGGTGGATCGTGGCCTGGTAGCGGGTCTCGCTGGCGTCGGTGATCATGACGTCCGCCCGGCCGGCGATGATCTCGCCGAAGACGGTGGTGTTGTCCGGGTGGACGGTGAGGGTGGCCTTCTTGAGGCGGGCGCGGGCGAATTCCTCGTTGGTCCCGCCGGGATTGACGACGACCCTGGTGCCGGGCCGGTCGATGCGGTCGAGGGTTCCGTAGGCGTCCTTGTCGGCGCAGCGGACCAGGGGTGCCTTGCCGTCCGTGCGGGTCGGCTCGCTGAAGGCGACGGCGCGGGCGCGCGGGAGGGTGATCGAGACGCCGCCCATCGCGATGTCGCAGCGGCCGGCGGCGAGGTCGCCGACGATCTTCGCCCAGGTGGTGGCGACATAGCGGGGCCTGGCGTCCAGGCTCGCGGCCAGGTCGCGGGCCATGGAGATGTCGATGCCGCGGTGGCGGCCGGTCGCCGGGTCGCGCTGGGTGAACGGCGGGTAGTCGCCGGTGGTGCAGACGCGCAGCACGCCGCGGCGGGGGACGGTGTCCAGGAGGGTGGCGTCCGGGGACGCGGTGGTCGTCACGGCCTTCGCGGCGGTGTCGTGGGCGCTGCGGGCCGGGGCCGAGGGGGCGGCGACGGTGGCCGTGAGCAGACAGGCCAGGGCGGTGAGCACGGTGGCGCGCTTCATGGGGCTTCTCCTCATCCGCGGGCGAAGCGCTCAGGCTCGCAGAGCGCGCGGCGGTGGTGAAGCCCCTGACCGGTGGGCGGGACGGTCCGGGCGCCGCGGCCGGGACCGTCCCGCCGTCCCCTCAGCCCTCGTAGAGGCCGGCGGTGGCGCCGGGGCCGGTCCGCTCCGGGGTCGCGTCGGCGAGCCGGGCGAGCAGGTCGGCGGCGCGTTTGGCGACGGTGTCGCGGTCACCCTCGGACAGGGCGGGGCCCATGCCGACCGCGACGGCGCCGGCCGCGATCCACTCCGGGGCGTTCTCGACGGAGACGCCGCCGGAGGGCAGCAGTGGCGCCTGCGGCAGGGCGGCGCGGACGTCGCTGACCCAGGACGGGTCGTACGACGACGCCGGGAACAGGGCGAGCGCGTCGGCGCCCAGCTCCAGCGCGCGGACCATCTCGGTCGGGGTGGCCACGCCGGTGAAGACGGGGACGCCGTAGCGGTGGCCGGTGCGGATGATCTCCGCGTCCAGGCCGGGCGAGACCAGGAAGCGGGCCCCGGCGTCGACGGCCGTACGGGCCGACGCGGCGTCAAGGACGGTGCCCGCGCCGATGACCGCGTCGTCGCCCAGTTCGCGGGTGAGGGTGGTGACGGCCTCCAGTGCGAACGGGGTGGTCAGGGATATCTCCAGGCTGGTGATGCCGGCCGACAGCAGGGTGTCGGCGGTGGCGCTCGCCTCGTCGTACGTGGTGCTGCGGACGATGGCGCACACCCGCTGCGCGAGCGCGGCCCGGGTGATCTCCCAGCGGTACACGGCAGTTCGCCGTCCTTCCTCGTCTCCGACGCCTAGGACCGCCCGCCGCGGCCGCGGCGGTACGGCACTTTCCTGGGGTGTGCCACGGCGGCCGGCCGGATGTCGGCCTCTTTGCCGCCGATGCCCGCCGTTCCGCGTTTCTCCCGAAACGCTACCGGCAGCCACTGACAATCCTCCCCCAGGGGTGCGTCCACCGCGCCCCTGCCGACGGGTCCGGACGAGGATTCACGGGCGCACGACGCGACGGCGGCCGGGGTGCGGGCGCACCCCGGCCGCCGTCGTCGCGCTTCGCGCGGGACGCTCCGGCTCAGCAGCCGAAGTCGATGCGGTTGAAGGTCTTGTAGTGGTCGGAGGTGTAGTAGTCCTCCTGGTTCTGCTTGCCCGTCACGATGCGGCGCGCACCGCGGTTGGACGAGCCGGGGGTGACGACCGTGAACTCGTGGTAGTAGCCGCTGCTCTGCTTCGGCAGCACGCCCTCACGGTTCTGGAAGACGGTGCCGTCCTGCGGGTACGGGTAGGGGCCGCCCTTGCCGATGAGCTTCAGGGTGTCGTGGGCCTGCGACGGCAGCTTGGAGTTGCAGATCTTGCCGACGGAACGGAGGTCGGTCGTCGCGGAGTGCGCCGCGACGGTGGGCGCGGTGTGCGCCGTGGCCGGGGTGGCGGCGACGGCGGTCCCGCCGAGGAGAAGGGCCGATACGAGGGCGCCCGCGGCGCCGATCCGGGTGATCCGTGGGGGGATGCTCATGCCCCCAGGATGACGCGCGTAGACAGAAGCGTGTCAACGGCAACGGTCCGAAGTTTCCCGGGAGTTCACCGTTCGCGGACATTGAGGAGAAGTCTCTTCACCGCGTCCGCAGAATGCTTGACGTTCGTTCACCTCGCGACCACCGGGAAGGCCGCGCCGGCCCCTTCCGCCGCCACCGCCGACCGCGTCACGGCCGCCCCGGACGCCCCGCCCCGCCACCGCGGCACACCGGCCCGCCCGCCCGCGATCACCGCGGGCTTTTGCCCAACAGGCAAAACTTTTGCCTCTGAGGTCAAAGGGTCGTTATACCGGAGACATGACCGAGTACCCGGACGAGTCCGGCGCCGGCCCGGTGGCCGAGCTGCCGACCGTCGCCCCCCGCCTGCGCGAGCTGCGGCGCCGCAGCGGGCTGACACTGGAGTCCGCCGCCCGGCGGGTGGGGCTCTCGCCCGCCCACCTGTCGCGGCTGGAGACCAACCGCCGCCAACCGTCCCTGCCGATGCTGCTGGCCCTGGCCCGTACGTACGGCACCACGGTATCCGACCTGCTCGGCGAGACCGCGCCGGAGCGGGACCCGGTCCTGCGGGCCGGCCGCGGCGAGCCGTCCGAGGCCGGCGGCTGGACGTACTGGACGGTCGGCGGCGCCGGGCGCGCGATGCAGGCGCTGCGGGTACGGGTGCCGCACCGCGCCCAGGGCGACCTGGTGCGGGTGCACCCGGGCGAGGAGTGGCTGTACGTCCTCGACGGGCGGCTGCGGCTGACGCTCGGGGAGACCGTGCATCTCCTCGATCCGGGGGACGCGGCGCACTTCGACTCGTTGACGCCGCACCGGATCGCCGCCGCCTCACCGGGCGGCACCGAACTCCTGTTCGTCCACACTCTGCTGCAGAGCGGCGCCACCGAGCTGTGCCTGGGCGACAACGCCCCGCGCCGCGGCCTGTGACCCCGCGGACACACCCCGTACCGCAAGGGAAGGACCGTACGCCGTGACCGACCAGACCACTCCCCCGCCCGCCGCACCCGACCCCGCCCCCGAACCGGCGCCCGCCCGCGTCTACGTCGAGAACAAGGCACCCCGCGGGGTCTACGTCCGGGTCTTCATCTATGTCGTCGCCACCCATGTGCTGCTGGCCTTCATGAGCCTGCTGGTGATCATCGCCAAGTCCCGCTGACCCCGGGCGCGGGCCCGGCACACGGAGTCCGTCCGCGCCCTCTCCCCGGGCCGTCCGCCCGCTCCGGCGCGGACGCCGGTCCCACGGCCCTGGTGCGAGGAAGCCGCGGGTCCGTGTCATGGCGAGCCCGAGCCCCCCGTCAGTACCCCCGCCACACGTTGTCGAAGGCCGCCTTCTCGATGTTCCGCCGCTGGCGTACGGCCTCCAGTTCCGTCAGGGCGTCCTGCACCGTGCCGAGGACGGTCTCCACCGCCTCGCCGGTGGCGCCCGGTGCTTCGCCGGTGTCCGCGGCGGGGAGGCCGACGGCCGTCGCGAGGGCGTCGAGGACGGGTTCGCGTGCCGCCCGGCGGTCCCGCGCCCGGCGCAGAGCGGGCGAGTCGGCGAGGACGATCCGCCCCGCGCCGAGCGGCACCCCGCCGCGGAACCGCCGGGTGACCAGCCCGTCCGCCTCCAGGTCCGCGAGATGGGCGGCGGCCAGATCGCGGCCCCGGCGCCACAGCCAGTCCTCGGCCGGCTCGTACGGGGCCTCCTGGACGAGCGCCCCGGCGGCCTGGTCCAGCAGGCGGTCGTCCAGGGTGATCCGCAGGCCGGGGACGATCAGATCCCCGTCCAGCGTGACGACCTCGGCGGCCAGCAGATCGATCAGTTCGGCCCCGGCCAGCGCGAGCGACAGCACGCCCCGCTCCACGGGGTGCGCGGGCTCCGCGTCGAGGGCGGTGATCATCAGGTCCCGGGCTGTGGTCATGGACGCCTCCGCGTCGGGGACGGCGTACGGGCCGGACGGCCCGCCACGAGCCTACGGAGCGGACCCGGCGGGTGCACCCCGTACCCGCGTCATCCCTGGTGCGGGCGGGCGAGAAGGCGCCCCGTGGGCCCGGTGAGGGTGCCGTGGTCGTGAATCCTGCGGCCGCGCAGCCAGGTCGAGCGGACCACGCCGTGCAGGGTCCGGCCGGCATAGGCGGTGATCCTGTTGCGGTGGTGGAGGGCCTCCGGGTCGACGGTGAAGGTGGCGTCGGGGTCGAAGACCGTGAGGTCGGCGTCGCGGCCGGGGGCGATGGCGCCCTTGGCACCGAGGCCGGCCAGGGCCGCGGGGGCGGTGGACATCCAGCGGGCCACGTCGTCCAGGGTGCGGCCCCGGCGGCGGGCGGCGGTCCAGACGGCGGACAGGCCGATCTGGAGGGAGGAGATGCCTCCCCAGGCCGTACCGAAGTCGGCGGTCTTGAGGTCGGCGGTGGAGGGCGAGTGGTCGGAGACGACGCAGTCGATGGTGCCGTCGGCGAGGCCCTGCCACAGGGCGTCCTGGTTGGCGGCCTCGCGGATCGGCGGGCAGCACTTGAACTCCGTGGCGCCGTCGGGGATCTCCTCGGCCGTCAGGGTCAGGAAGTGGGGGCAGGTCTCGGCGGTGATCCGGACGCCGTCGGCCCTGGCGGCGGCGATGAGCGGCAGCGCGGCGGCGGAGGACAGGTGCAGGACGTGCACCCGCGCGTCGAGCCGCCGGGCGAGCGCGATCAGCCGGGCGACGGCGTCGCGCTCGCAGGCCGGGGGGCGGGAGGCGAGGAAGTCGGCGTAGCGGGGGCCGTGCGGCTCGGGTGCCGCCTCCAGGTGGCCGGGATCCTCGGCGTGGACGATCAGCAGGCCGTCGAAGCCGGCGATCTCCTCCAGGGCCGTGGTCAGCCGTTCCTCGTCGAGCGGGGGGAACTCGTCGACGCCGGAGGGCGAGAGGAAGCACTTGAAGCCGAGGACCCCGGCGTCGTGGAGGGGGCGCAGCTCGGCGGTGTTGTCCGGTACGGCGCCGCCCCAGAAGCCGACGTCGACGTGTACGGAGCCGTGCGCCACGCCGCGTTTGGTGGCGAGGTGGGCGGCGGTGGTGGTGGGCGGCAGGCTGTTGAGGGGCATGTCGACGAGGGTGGTGATGCCGCCCGCCGCGGCCGCGCGGGTGGCGCTCTCGAAGCCCTCCCAGGTGGTGCGCCCGGGGTCGTTGATGTGCACATGGGTGTCCACCAGGCCGGGGAGCAGCACCTGGTCGCCGAGGTCCTCGACGTCCGTGCCCGCCGGGGCGGGTGTGTCGTACGGGAGTACCGCGGTGATGGTGCCGCCGCTCACGGCGACGGACGCGGGGCGGGTCCCGCGCGGGGTGACGACACGGGTGGAGCGCAGCATCAGCTCGGCCTCGGACACCTGGTCCCCTTCTCGTTCCGTCGTACGCGTTCCGCGGGGTCGCCGTGTGCGCCGCCGGGCGGGCCGCGGCGCGTGTGCCGGACGGGCGGACGGGCGGCCCCGACGGGGGGATTCAACAGACTGTTGAGCGGAGTCTTCACCGCCGACGGCACCCCGTCAAGGCATCCTGACGAGGCACCGGGAGGCGCGTCCGCACCGCCACTCCCTGTTCGACTCCTTCCGCGAAGCGATCGGAGGATTCCGCCCGCCAGAAGGAGGGCTCCCCCGGGAAACACCCCGCCCTCCCCGGCGGCGCCCGGACACGAGGGGCCTGACCGGCGGGAACGAGTCCGCGGCACCCCGCGTGCCGCCGGGGCAAGGACCGGTAGGCTGCTGCGGTCGGGCCGGGGCACGACCGGGGAGCAGGGCGGAGCAGGTCCACCGGGCACCCGGGCCCGTACCGACCAGAGTCACCGCCCGTCCGAAAGGAAACGCGACGTGCCGCCGTCCAGCGCCAGCACCCCCGCCGCCGAGAACAAGCCCGCGGGCGCGACCGGCGGGGTCCAGTCCCTCGAACGCGCCTTCGACCTCCTGGAGCGCATGGCCGACGCCGGCGGCGAGGTCGGCCTCAGCGAGCTCTCCACCAGCAGCGGACTGCCGCTGCCGACCATCCACCGGCTGATGCGCACCCTGGTCGCCTGCGGCTACGTCCGCCAGCAGGCCAACCGCCGGTACGCCCTCGGGCCCCGGCTGATCCGGCTCGGCGAGAGCGCGTCCCGGCTGCTGGGCACCTGGGCCCGCCCGTTCCTGGCCCGCCTGGTTGAGGAGACCGGCGAGACCGCCAACATGGCACTGCTCGACGGCGACGAGATCGTGTACGTCGCCCAGGTGCCGTCCCGGCACGCGGTGCGGATGTTCACCGAGGTCGGCCGCCGCGTCCTGCCGCACACCACGGGTGTGGGCAAGGCGCTGCTGGCCGGTCTGCCCCCGGAGGAGGTCCGCGCGCTGCTCGTCCGTACGGGGATGCCGGCCGCGACCGAGAAGACCATCACCGACCCGGACGTCTTCCTCGACGCCCTCACCGAGGTCCGCCGGCTCGGCTACGCGGTGGACGACAACGAGCAGGAGATCGGCGTGCGCTGCTTCGCGGTGCCGGTGCCGAACTCCCCCACCTCGGCGGCGATCTCGATCTCGGGCCCGACGGGCCGGGTGACCGAGGCGTCGACCGGGAAGGTCGTTCCGGTGCTCCAGGACGTGGCGGCACAGCTGTCGGAGGCGCTGGCCAACCAGGCGCCCGCGCAGTAGGGCTGACCGCCATGGCGGTCAGCCGCCGGGCAGCACCCCGAACCGCTCGATACCCTCACGCACCTCGGCCAGCGCCGGCCACAGCGCGCTGACCGAGCCGACGGCCCCGGCGATCAGCAGCAGCGAGCGGCGCAGCCGGGGCACATCGGGCCGCCCGAGGCGCATCATCGCGTCCAGGGCGGCCAGTTCCTCGTCGGCGGCCGCCCTGTCGGGCAGCTCGCCGGGGAGGCGGGCCAGCTGGCGGCGCAGGCGGGCCACCGCCGTACGCAGCGCCCGCACCCTGCCATCGTCCTCACCGGACGCCCTTCCGCCGCCCTGCCGTCCCTTGTCCGTCTGCGCGTCTTCCCCAACCATGGCTTCACCCAAGCCCGTTGACCGGTTCTGCGGTGCGGGCAAGTTAACGCCAGGGGGTGCCGCGGACGCCATACGCGGGACGGAATCGGTCGGGTGCTATCGGGCGCGGGGCGCACGGATGGTGCGGGCAGGCGTCAATTCCCGTGCGGGCGCGCGGAAGCTGTGGCAGGGTCCGCACCGTGGACATCAAGATCACCTCGTGTGCCGAGCGGCCTTCGCTGACCGCCCGGCTCTACGAGATCGACGAGAACTGGCCGGCGTTCATACCCGAGGACCCGGTGGCCGGCGCCCTGCTGTACCGGGTGCCCGAGGACTTCCCGCACCACTGCGTGGTGGCGACCGACGGCGACCGGGTGGTGGCGCGCGGCCTCGCGGTGCCGTTCAACGCGGCGCTCGAAGGCCGCGAGGAGACCCCGGACCAGGGCTGGGACCGCGTCCTGGCCTGGGCGTTCGCCGATCAGTACGACGGGATCGCGCCGACGGTGGCCAGCGCGCTGGAGATCACGATCGATACGGCGTACCTCGGTCGCGGGCTCTCGCACCGGATGGTGGCCGCCCTGAAGGACGCCGTCGGGCGGCAGGGGCACGACACGCTGCTGGCGCCGGTCCGCCCGACGGCGAAGCATCTGCGTCCGCACGTCCCGATGGCCGAATATGCGCGTCAGCAGCGTGCCGACGGGCTGCCGTCGGACCCGTGGCTGCGCGTCCACGTCAGGGCGGGCGGCACCATCGAGAAGATCGCCCCCGCCTCGATGACGATCGGCGGCTCGCTCGCGCAGTGGCGGGAGTGGACCGGTCTGCCCTTCGACCGCGACGGCGGCATCGAGGTGCCCGGCGCGCTGGTTCCGGTGCGCTGCGACACCGCGCACGACCACGCGGTCTACACCGAGCCGAACGTCTGGGTCCGTCACCGCCTCGGGCCGCGCGACAGCTGAGGGAGCGCCGGGGCCGGGTGACCTCCGCCCCCGGCCCCTCCGGTGTCACATGACACCTGGTCAGAACGTGCGTTCTCCGGACCACCCGTTGGCATGGCCATACGACAACCGACGCGTAGGAGCGGGCCGGGTGGAGCATTCTCACTTCCGGGAGATATCCGGCATATCAGTGGAGCGGAGAGCGCCATGGAGCACAACAGCGACCCCGACACCGGCCCGGACCACCAGCACACCGGCGTGGTGCACCTCATCTGCCGCGCGTACGGCCTCTCGGACGTATCCCAGATCACCATGGCGCACATATACCGCTATGTCATCGAGCGTCGGCTCGCGGAGGAGCGGAACCACCGCTCCCGGAAGACACCGCACCCGCTGATCCCCCGTCAGCGGACCGCCGACGACGCAGCCTGATTCCGGGCGTGCGGCGCGCCGCCGCCGCACGGCGAAAGGCCGCGATGAGGTAAGCAGTCCTCATGGCACAGACATCCGACCGGCAGCAGACGGCACCCGGGTCCGGCGGCCGGGTGGCGGGACTGCTGCTGGCGGCGGGGGGCGGCCGCCGGCTGGGCGGCCGCCCCAAGGCCCTGCTGGAGCACCGGGGACACCCCCTGGTCGACCATGCGGCGCGGGCGCTGCGGGACGGCGGCTGCGACCCGGTACATGTCGTACTGGGCGCGGCCGCCGCGACCGTACGCGCCCGCGCCGCCCTCACGGGCCTGCGGGTCCACGAGAACCCGGACTGGCCCCTCGGCATGGGCACCTCCCTGCGCACGGGCCTCACGGCTCTGGCCGGCTCGGGCGCGGACGCGGTGGTGGTGACCCTCGTCGACCAGCCGGGCATCGGCGCGGCGGCCGTCGCCCGCCTGCGCCACGCCTGCACGGGCCCCGCCTCCCTGGCCGCCGCCACCTACCGGGGCAGACGCGGACACCCGGTCCTGCTCGGCGCCACCCACTGGCCCGCCATCGCGGCAACCGCCGAGGGCGACCGGGGCGCCCGCGCCTACCTGGAGCGCCACGCGAGCACCCTCACCCTCGTCGCCTGCGACGACATCGCCGAGCCCTATGACATCGACACTCCTGGGGACTTGTTCCGACTGGAGGGCCGTGACGGCCCCTCACCCGGGAGCCCGTAGGGCGCCGCGCCGCCGGACGGCCCGCGCGGCGCGCCCGGACGCCCCGCCGGACGGCACCCCGGGCCATCTCTTCGGCCTTTCCGCCGACGCGAGGAATCCCGGCCCCCACGAAGCATTGAAGTTCCGCGATAAGAAAACTAGTCTCCACTGGTCAGAAGCGCCCTGAACCCAGACGGCGCCCGCGGCTGTTCGTGGCACCCCGTGCCGTGGGCGCCCCGGCAGCGGGCACCGCCGCCGAATGGAGTGACCGCTCATGTCCGCACCAGCGCCGTCCCCGCTGGCCATCGCCGTCGATCCCGAGCACGTCCCCGCGCGGCAGGACGAGGTCCTCACCGACGCCGCCCTCGCGTTCGTCGCCGAGTTGCACCGCCGGTTCACCCCGCGCCGTGACGAGCTGCTCGCGCGGCGCGCCGAGCGCCGGGCGGAGATCGCCCGTACCGCCACGCTCGACTTCCTCCCGGAGACCGCGCACATCCGGGCCGACGACAGCTGGCGGGTCGCCGAGGCGCCCGCGGCGCTCGACGACCGGCGGGTGGAGATCACCGGCCCCACCGACCGCAAGATGACCGTGAACGCGCTCAACTCCGGCGCCAAGGTCTGGCTCGCCGACTTCGAGGACGCCACCGCGCCCACCTGGGGAAACGTCATCGGCGGTCAGATCAATCTGATCGACGCCTATGAGCGTCGCATCGACTTCACCTCCCCGGAGGGCAAGTCGTACGCCCTGCGTCCGGCGGAGGAGCTGGCCACCGTCGTGGTGCGGCCGCGCGGTTGGCACCTCGACGAGCGTCATCTGCGGTACGAGGGCCGCGCGGTCCCGGGCGCGCTGGTCGACTTCGGCCTGTACTTCTTCCACAACGCCGCGCGGCTGATCGCCCTCGGCAAGGGCCCGTACTTCTACCTCCCGAAGACCGAGTCGCACCTGGAGGCCCGCCTCTGGAACGACGTCTTCGTCTTCGCGCAGGATCATCTCGGCATCCCGCGGGGCACGGTCCGCGCCACCGTCCTCATCGAGACGATCACGGCGGCGTACGAGATGGAGGAGATCCTCTACGAGCTGCGCGACCACGCCTCGGGGCTGAACGCGGGGCGCTGGGACTATCTCTTCTCCCTCGTCAAGAACTTCCGTGACGGGGGCGACCGGTTCGTCCTCCCGGACCGCAACGCGGTCACCATGACCGCCCCGTTCATGCGCGCCTACACCGAACTGCTCGTCCGCACCTGCCACAAGCGCGGTGCGCACGCCATCGGCGGCATGGCCGCCTTCATTCCCAACCGCCGCGACCCGGAGGCCAACGAGAAGGCCCTCGCCAAGGTCAAGAACGACAAGGACCGGGAGGCCGGCGACGGTTTCGACGGTTCCTGGGTCGCCCATCCCGACCTGGTCCCGATCGCCCGCGCCTCCTTCGACGCCGTTCTCGGGGACCGGCCGCACCAGAAGGAGCGGCTGCGCGAGGACGTCTCGGTCTCCGCCGCCGACCTCATCGCCGTCGACTCGCTGGACGCCCGGCCCACGTACCAGGGCCTGGTCGACGCCGTCCGGGTCGGCATCCGCTACATCGAGGCATGGCTGCGCGGCCTCGGCGCCGTCGCGATCTTCGGACTGATGGAGGACGCGGCCACCGCGGAGATCTCCCGCTCCCAGATCTGGCAGTGGGTCGACGCCGGAGTGGTCTTCTCCGAGCCCGGCCACGAGGGCACACGGGTCACCGCCGACCTCGTCCGTACCATCGCCGCCGACGAACTCGCCGCCATCCGGGCCGAGACCGGGGAGGACGCCTTCGCCGCCGGCGCCTGGCAGGAGGCCCATGACCTGCTTCTCCAGGTCTCCCTGGACGCCGACTACGCGGACTTCCTCACCCTGCCCGCGTACGAGCGGCTGACCGACTGAGCGGCCGGAGCGCGTCCCGCGACGGGCCGCACCCAGCCCCGACGGCCACCCCGTCCCGCGTGAGAAGCGGGCCGGGGTGGCCGTCTTTAGGGAAACACCCACACTTCTCCGCGAGACATCAACTCGCCCTGAAACCATGCACGTTGACGAGGATTCCACCCTCGCGCCCGCCGCGCGGGAAGCGCGTGCCGCATGATCGCGTCCGACGGGTATCCGCCCCCTCCGGTTTCTGGTAGGAAAGCTTCCTAACGATTGGAGTAGCCCCAACGGCACACTCCTGAACGGAGGACACCATGCGCTCCCGATCGGCAGGAAACCGCCTGCCCAAGGCCGCCGTCCGCGTCGCCCTCGGTCTCGCCCTGCTCGCCGTACCGGCGACGGCCGTCGCCGCCACCGCCCCCGCGGGCGGCGGGAAGGCCGCGGCCCACACCGGGGCCAGGTCCGCGAAGGCCGTCGGGCTCGACGACCCGGCGAAGAAGGAAATCGCGATGAAGCTGGTGTCCAGCGCGGAGAACTCCTCGCTGGACTGGAAGGACCAGTACAAGTACATCGACGACATCGACGACGGCCGCGGCTACACCGCGGGCATCGTCGGCTTCACGTCCGGCACGGGCGACATGCTCGACGTCGTCGAGCTCTACACCAAGCGCAAGCCCGACAACATCCTCGCCAAGTACCTCCCGGCGCTGCGCAAGGTCAACGGCAGCGACTCGCACAAGGGCCTGGACCCCACGTACAAGAAGGACTGGGAGAAGGCCGCCAAGGACACGGTCTTCCAGCAGGTGCAGAACGACGAGCGCGACCGCCTCTACTTCAACCCCGCGGTCAAGCGCGGCAAGGAGGACGGGCTCGGCGCGCTGGGCCAGTTCGCGTACTACGACGCACTCGTGATGCACGGTGACGGCGACAGCAAGACCGACTTCTCCGGCATCCGCAAGCGGGCGCTGTCCAAGGCGAAGCCGCCGGCCCAGGGCGGCGACGAGGTGAAGTACCTCAACGCGTTCCTCGACGCCCGGGTGTGGGCGATGAAGCAGGAGGAGGCGCACGAGGACACCAGCCGCGTGGACACCGCGCAGCGCGTCTTCCTCAAGAAGAAGAACCTCAACCTGGACCCGCCGCTGGACTGGAAGGTCTACGGCGACTCGTACCACATCGGCTGAGGCGCACGGCGGGCGGCGCGCCCCGCCGTCCGCTCCGGCGGCCCGTGCCGGACGGTTCTCCCCGTCCCGCACGGGCCGCGCCGGTTGCGCTCGCGGACCATGGCCGATGCCCGGTCAGCCCCCGGCCGCGAGCCGGGCCAGTCGCCGCGCCTCGTCCCGTGCGGCGCGGGCGACGGCGTCCTCGTCGACGCGGGTCAGCCGGCCGTTCTCGACGACGGGCCGGCCGCCGGCCAGGGAGAGGGTGACGGGCGCCGCGGGCCCGAGGACCAGGGCGGCGACCGGGTCGGCGATGGTGGAGTGTCCCAGGCCGTCGAGCTTCCACAGCACCAGGTCGGCGAGCTTCCCGGCCTCCAGTGAGCCGGTCTCGGCGGCGCGGCCGAGGACGCGGGCACCGCCGTGGGTGCCCAGCCGCAGGGCGGAACGGGCGGTGAGGGCGGACTCCTTGCGGGGGCCCAGGCGGTTGATGAGCAGGGCGTTGCGCAGTTCGGTGTGGAGTTCGCCGGACTCGTTGGAGGCGGTGCCGTCCACGCCGAGGCCGACCGGGATGCCGGCGGCGAGCATGTCGGGGACGCGGGCGATCCCGGCGGCGAGGCGGGCGTTGGAGGAGGGGCAGTGCGCGACGCCGGTGCCGGTGCGGGCGAAGGCGGCGATGTCGGCGTCGGTCATGTGGACGCAGTGCGCCATCCACACGTCCTCGCCGAGCCAGCCCGTCGACGCGAGGTAGTCGGTCGGTCCGGTGCCGAACAGTTCGTGGCAGAACCGCTCCTCCTCCGCCGTCTCCGAACCGTGGGTGTGCAGCCGTACGCCCTTGCGGCGGGCGAGTGCGGCGGATTCCCGCAGCAGCGCGGTGGAGACGGAGAACGGGGAGCAGGGGGCGACGGCGATGTGCGTCATCGAGCCGAACGACGCGTCGTGATGGGCGTCGACCGCCTCCTCCGTCGCGCGCAGGGCGCCCTCGGTGGTCTCGACGGCGAAGTCCGGGGGCAGTCCGCCGTCCTTCTCCCCGCGGTCCATGGAGCCGCGGGCGAGGGTGATCCGGGCGCCGACGTCCGCGGCGGCGGCGAGTTCGGCGGCGACGAGGTCACCGCTGCCGCGGGGGAAGACGTAGTGGTGGTCGCAGGCGGTGGTGACGCCGCCCTTGACCATCATGCCGAGGGAGGCGCGGGTGGCGGCGGCGAGCATGGGGGCGTCGATACGGGCCCATACCGGGTAGAGGGCGACGAGCCAGTCGAAGAGGTGGTGGTCGGTGGCCAGGCCGCGGGTGAGCCACTGGTAGAAGTGGTGGTGGGTGTTGACCAGGCCCGGGGTGGCGAGGTGGCCGGTCGCGTCGATACGGCGGACGACACCGGTCAGGCCGTCGGGGGCCCGGCCCGCCCCCACCGACTCGATGAGGTCGCCCGCGACGACGAGATGTCCCGTGGCGTACTCGGTGTCGTCGGCGTCGACGGTCGCGATCGCGCAGTTCTCGATGACGAGGCGTTCGACCGCGCTGCGGGGGGAGGCCATGGTGCTTCCTGCTTTCGTGGCGGACGGTTCGGATACGGCCGGCCCTATGGGAGAGGAGGGCCGGACGAGGCGGCCGGGACGGCCGTGGTGCGGGATGCGCCGCGGTTGCCGAGGTGGTGGAAGAACAGGTTGAGGACCACCGCGACCAGGGCGCCCGCGCTGATGCCGGAGCCGAGCACGGTCTGCGCCCACTGGGGGAACTCCGCGTAGAAGGCGGGTGCGGCGAGCGGGATGATGCCGGCGCCGAGGGAGACGGCCACCAGCACGATGTGGGAACTCTCGTCGAGCCCCGCCTCGGCGAGGGTACGGATGCCGCTGACGGCGATGGAGCCGAACAGGACGATCCCGGCGCCGCCGAGCACCGGCATCGGCACCAGCGCGACGACCGCGCCGAGCACGGGGAACGCGCCGAGGACGATCAGGACGGCACCGGCCAGCGCGACGACATAGCGGCTGCGGACGCGGGTGAGCGAGACGACGCCGACGTTCTGCGCGAAGGCGCTGGTCGGGAAGCCGCCGAAGACGGGGCCGAGGAAGGTGGCGAGACCGTCGGTGCGCAACCCGCGGGTGAGGGTGCGTCCGTCGCAGGGGCGGTCGCAGATCTCGCCGAGGGCGAGCATCCCGGCCGCGGACTCCGTCATCAGGACGAGCATCACGATGCACAGGGACAGGATGGCTGCGGGGTGGAACTCGGGCGGCCCGTACGCGAAGGGGGCGGGCAGGGCGGCCAGTGGCGCGGCGCGCAGTTCGTCGAGGCTGGCCATGCCGAACGGGACGGCCGCGAGGGTTCCGGCGGCGAGGCCGATGAGCAGGGCCGTCCGGCGGACGAATCCCCGGCCGAAGCGCTGGACGAGGAGGATCACCACAAGGGTGAAGCCGGCCAGCGCGAGCTGGTGCGGGGCGCCGAAGTCGGGGGCGTGGCGGTCGCCGCCCTGGGCCCAGCCGACGGGTACGGGCATCAGGGTGACGCCGATGAGGGTGATGACGACGCCGGTGACCAGGGGCGGGAAGTAGCGCAGCAGCCGTCCGAAGAACGGTCCCGCCAGCAGGCAGAAGGCGCCCGCGACCATCACCGCGCCGTAGATCGCGGGGAGTTGGTGTCCCTTGGTGCTGGTCTCGGCGATGGCGAGCATCGGGGTGATGCCGGCGGAGCTGGCGGCGTTGACGAACGGCAGGCGGTTGCCGGCGAAGCGCCGGATGCCGAGGGTCTGGAGCAGGGTCGCAAGGCCGGCGATGAGCAGTCCGGCGGCGATGAGGCGGGTGCGGCCGGCGGGGTCGAGGCCGACGGCCTGGCCGATGACGAGTGGCGGGGTGACGACGCCGGCGTACATGGCGGCGATGTGCTGGAGGGCCGCGGGAACGAGTTGTCTCGGCGCCGGTCTGTCGTCCACCGGGTGGACCGGTGGGGCGGGGCGGGCAGGGGGGTGGGGGTGCTGTGCCATGGGGGTCCCCTCGGAAGGCGCCCTCCCCCCGCTGCGGGACGGGGAGAGGGCGTGTGGCACGGTGCCGCTTCGGGCCGTCAGACGTGGGTGAGGTCCACGGGGATCTCGGCTTCGGCGCCGTCGCGCAGGACGGTGGCCTCGATGAGGCCGTACGGGCGGTCCGCCGCGTAGTAGACGCCGCCGTCGGCGGCCTCGTTCGTCAGGCCGAACGGTTCGAGGTCCACGAGGAAGTGGTGCTTGTTCGGCAGGGAGAACCGCACTTCGTCGATCTCGGGGCGGTTGTTGATGATCCGTGAGCCCATCTGGTACAGGGTCTGCTGGAGGGAGAGGCTGTAGGTCTCGGCGAAGGCGTGCAGCAGGTGCTTCCTGGCCTGGGCGTAGGAGCGTTCCCAGTCGGGCATCGGGGTGTCGTCGTCGGTCCAGTTGTGGCGCCAGCGGCCGGAGACCTCGGTGGCGAGGATGCGGTCGCGGTCCTCCTTGAGGGTGGTGTACCGGTCCTTGGCGAAGCCCCAGAACTCCGAGTGGGTGGAGTTCATCACGACGAGGTCCTTCAGGCCGGAGATGATCTGCCACTGCTGCCCGTCGTAGGTGATCTGGGCGACCCGGGTCTCCTGTCCCTTGCGGGCGAAGGAGTGCTGGATGTCGTCGGCGCCGACGAAGCGGGAGCCCGCGTCGGAGGTCTCGATGCGCTCCCAGGCGTATTCCTCGATACGGATGCGGGCGGTGGTGATCGCTTCCTGGCTGGTGACGAACCAGCGCGCGAGGTGGATGCCGAACTGTTCGGCGGACTCGATGCCGTGTTCCTTGGCGAAGGCGAAGACGGTGTTCTTGGTGGTGTCGGTGGTCAGGATGTTGGCGTTGGAGCCGGAGAGGTGGACGTCCTCCATGTCGCCGGAGAGGGCCACCGAGACGTTGAGGTCCTTGATGTGGTGGGTACCGCCGTCGCGGGTGATCTTGACGACGCGGTTCTCCGACTTGCCGTACTGGTTCTGGCCGAGCGTCACCGTGCGGGAATGAGCGGTCATGTCGGTGCTAGCTCCCTCGGTATACGGAGTAGCCGAACGGGTTGAGCAGCAGCGGTACGTGGTGGTGCTCGCCCGGTGTGACGGCGAAGGTGACGGCCACTTCCGGGAAGAACGTGCCGCTGTCCCTGGTGCGGGGGGCGTCCTGCTGTTCCTCGGCTTGCGGGTCGGTGCGGTGCCGGCGGGGGACGAAGTAGTCCTCGACGGCGAAGTCGAGCCGTACATGGGTGGTGCCGTCGGGCAGCGGGGGGAGGCCGGCGCAGCGTCCGTCCGCGTCGGTCGTGGCGGCACAGTGGGGACGCCAGTCCGCGTCGCGTCCCGCGCGCACGGCGAGGGTGAGGGCGACGCCCCGCGCGGGGTGGCCGGCGCTGGTGTCGAGGATGTGCGTGGACACCGTGGTGCGGCCGGCGCTCACGCCGCCGTGCCCCGTCCGTGCGGGGCGCGTCCTGCGGCGGTGCGCTCACTCATTCCGTTTCTCCTTGTGCGAGGCGGGTCAGACGGATGCGGTTGATCTTTCCCAACTCCTCCAGGACGATGCGGCGTTCCTCCTCCGGCGTGTTGCCGAGGCGGTCGCGCAGGGCGTCGCGCATCTGCTCCCCGGTGCGGCCGGTGGCGCAGATCAGGAAGACGTGCCCGAACTTCTCCTGGTAGGCGAGGTTCCCCCGGAGCATGTCCTCCTGGACCCGGGCCGGTGCTCCGGCCATGCCGCGCTGTTCGCGGGCGGAGGTGGCGTCGCCGGGCGCCGGGCGGCCGATGGGCGGGTGCCCGGCCATGGCCTGTGCCAGGTCCCGCGCGCTGAGCGCGGCGGTGGCGGCGTCGCCCGCCGCGCACAGGGCGTCGGTGGTGGCGAACGGGCGCCGGGCGAGCAGGGCCTCGGCCCAGGCCCGGCTGGTGCACACGGTGAGCAGTGCGGCCCGGACCGTGGCGTCGTCGGCGGTGTTGAGGCGGGCGAGGCCCGGGGGCGAACTCGAAGACACGCGAGCCTCCGTGGCAGGGTGCGGTCCGGCTCTGCTGACGGGAATCAGCTAAGACCTCCGGCAACATCGCGTCAACACTTTGTTGAAAATTCGGCGTCGTACGAGGGACGCGGAAGCCGCCGTCCGGATGCTCCCCGGACGGCGGCCCCCGACACCTCGGCCGTGGCGCCTCAGCTCTCGCGCCCGGCCGCGTTCTCCCTGTTCAGGTAGTTGTAGATAGTGAATCTGCTGACCCCGAGGGCCCTCGCCACCGTCTCCACCCCGTGGCGCACGGAGAAGGCTCCGCGGGCCTCCAGGACCCGTACCACCGACTGCTTGGTCCTGCGGTCGAGGTCGGCGAGGGGCACGCCGTGCCGGCGCTCCAGCTCGGCGAGGAGATGGCCGAGCGAGTCCGACAGATGCGGCAGCCGCACCGCCACCCGGTCCTCGCCCTCCCAGGCCAGGACGACATCGTCGCCCCGGGCGTGTTCGGGCGCGACCATGGTGCCGCCCATCGCGTCGACCAGCGGTTTGACGGCCTGGACGAAGGGGTCGTCGGCGGGTCCGCTCACCGGGCGGCCCCCTCGGGGGCCACGGCACCGTCGACCACATTGACCTGGAGCGAGACCCGGGTGGCGCCCGCCGCCAGGGTGTCGCGCAGCAGCGCCGCCACCGCGTCGAGGACACGGTCCGCCTCGCCCTCGGCGGTGTTGCCGAACGGGCCGACGTCGACGGCGTCCAGAGCGGCGCCGGTGACGACCTCCCGCGCCACCACCGCATGGGGCGGCGCCTCGTCCAGATCGAACGGTTCCGTGGTGAACTCCACTCTCAATCGCACGCCGTTCAACCTACGCGGGGGACGCCGCCGTCACCAGGAAAGGCGCAGGCCGCCTCTTGACACCTTTCCGACACCCGCTCACTCTTTTCCGGGAAGCAAAAGTTCTGTTTCATTATTCGGAAGGTGTGTATGGGTTTCGCGGACACGCGCTTCACCGTCAACCTGTCGATCCTGTTCACCGAACTCCCCCTGCTGGAGCGGCCGGCCGCCGCGCGGGCCGCGGGGTTCACGGCGGTCGAGCTGTGGTGGCCGTGGCCCGGGGCACCGGTGCCCGAGCAGGCGGAACTGGACGCGCTGCGCACCGCCCTGACGGATGCGGGAACCCGGCTGACCGGGCTCAACTTCTACGCCGGGCGGCTGCCGGGACCTGACCGGGGCGCGCTGTCCGTGCCGGGCGAGGAGTCCGCGCGTTTCCGGGCCAATGTGCCGGTGGCGGTGGAGTTCGGCCGGTCGCTGGGCTGCACGTCCTTCAACGCGCTCTACGGCAACCGCGTCGAGGGCGTGTCCGCCGCCGCGCAGGACGCCCTGGCGCTGGAGAACCTGGCGTTCGCGGCCCGTACGGCGGCCACGGCCGGCGGCACCGTGCTGGTCGAGGCGCTCAACGCCCGCGAGTCGCCCGCCTGCCCGATCACCCGCGCCTCGCGGGCCGTGGAGGTCGCCGACGCGGTCGACGCGGCGACCGGGCTCGGCAACGCCCGTTTCCTGATGGACCTGTACCACCTGTCCATGGGCGGCGAGGACCTGGACGAGGTCATCGACCGGTACGCCGCCCGGACCGGTCACGTCCAGATCGCGGACAACCCCGGGCGGGGCGCCCCCGGCACCGGGTCGCTGGACCTCGCCGCCCTGCTGGAGCGGCTGCGCGGTGCCGGATACGACGGCTGGGTCGGACTGGAGTACACGCCGGGCGGCGGGCCGAGCGCCGGGGCGTTCTCCTGGCTGCCCGCCCCGCTGCGACCCGCCCGCCGGCCGCCGTCCGAGACGATGTGAGAGAGGCTGTGCGATGAGCGAACTGCCCAAGGTCGCGTGGATCGGACTGGGGATCATGGGATCGCCCATGTCCGAGAACCTGCTCAAGGCCGGTTACCCGGTGACCGGTTACACCCTGGAACGGACCAAGCTCGACCGTCTGGCCGCGGCCGGAGGGACCCCCGCGTCGGGAGTGGCCGAAGCGGTGCGGGACGCCGATGTGGTGATCACGATGGTGCCCGCCTCGCCGCAGGTGGAGGCCGTCGCCCACGGGCCGGACGGCATCCTGGAGAACGCCCGGCCCGGCACTCTGCTGATCGACATGTCCTCGATCACCCCGCGGACCTCCGTCGAACTGGCCGCGGCCGCGGCCCCCAAGGGCATCCGCGTCCTGGACGCGCCGGTCTCCGGCGGGGAGGCCGGGGCCGTCGAGGCGTCACTGTCCGTCATGGTCGGCGGGGAGCAGGCCGACTTCGACGCCGCCCGGCCGCTGCTGGAGACGCTGGGCACCACCGTCGTACGGTGCGGTCCGCACGGCTCGGGCCAGACGGTCAAGGCCGCCAACCAGCTGATCGTGGCCGCCACCCTCCAGGTCTGCGCCGAGGCCGTCGTCTTCCTGGAGAAGTCCGGGGTCGATCTGGCGGCGGCCCTCGACGTCCTGGGCGGCGGGCTCGCGGGCTCCGCCGTGCTGACCCGCAAGAAGGACAATTTCCGCCACCGTGACTTCCGTCCGGGCTTCCGTGTCGATCTCCACCACAAGGACATGGGCATCGTCACCGAGGCCGCGCGCGCCGTGGGCGCCGCGCTGCCCGTGGGCACCGTCACCGCCGGGCTGGTGGCGTCGCTGCGCGCCCAGGGCGACGGCGGGCTGGACCACTCCGCCCTGCTGCGCGGCGTCGAACGCCTCTCCGGGTACCCGGCGGACGCCTGACGCGGCCCCTTGAGCCCCGGTCGGCGGCCGCGACGGCACCTGTCCGGTCGCGCCCCGGCGCGGCCGCCGCCCGGAACCCCTTTGTTTCAACAAAGTGTTGACGACTGGTCGGGGCGGTTCCTACGCTCCCGGCACGCGGAATCCCGCTTCCGCACCCTCGACGGAAGGTCACCATGTCGAAGCCCACGCCCACGGCACGCACTCTGACCACCGAATCCGGCGCCCCCGTCGCCGACAACCAGAACGCCGCCACCGCCGGCATCGGTGGCCCTCTCCTCCTCCAGGACCAGCACCTTCTGGAGAAGCTCGCCCGCTTCAACCGCGAGCGCGTCCCGGAGCGCGTCGTGCACGCCCGGGGCTCGGGCGCGTACGGCCACTTCGAGGTGACCGACGACGTCACCGCCTGGACCCGGGCCGGGTTCCTGGGCGCCGTCGGCAGGCGCACCGAGCTGTTCGTCCGCTTCTCGACGGTGGCCGACAGCCTCGGCGGACCGGACGCGGCACGCGACCCCCGGGGTTTCGCGGTCAAGTTCTACACCGAAGAGGGCAACTACGATCTCGTCGGCAACAACACGCCCGTCTTCTTCGTCAAGGACCCGCTGAAGTTCCCCGACTTCATCCACTCCCAGAAGCGCGATCCGTTCACCGGCAGGCAGGAGCCGGACAACGTCTGGGACTTCTGGGCCCACTCCCCCGAGGCGACCCACCAGGTCACCTGGCTGATGGGCGACCGGGGCATCCCCGCCTCCTACCGCCACATGAACGGCTACGGGTCGCACACGTACCAGTGGACCAACGCCGGGGGCGAGGTCTTCTGGGTCAAGTACCACTTCAAGACGAACCAGGGCATCCGCTGTCTGAGCAGCGAGCAGGCCGCCGAACTCGCGGGCAGGGACCCCAACAGCCACCAGACCGATCTGCTCCAGGCCATCGAGCGCGGTGTGCACCCGTCCTGGACGCTGTATGTGCAGGTCATGCCCGCGGCCGAGGCGGCGCACTACCGCTTCAACCCGTTCGACCTCACCAAGGTCTGGCCGCACGCGGACCATCCGCTGCGGCGCGTGGGGCGTCTGGTGCTCAACCGCAACCCGGAGAACGTCTTCGCCGAGGTCGAGCAGGCCGCCTTCTCCCCGAACAACTTCGTCCCCGGCATCGGACCGTCCCCGGACAAGATGCTCCAGGGCCGGCTGTTCGCCTACGCCGACGCCCAGCGCTACCGCCTCGGCGTCAACCACACCCGGCTCCCGGTCAACGCGCCCCGGGCCACCACGGCGGACAACTACGGCCGCGACGGCCTCATGGCCACCACCGTCCCCGACCGGCACGCCAAGAACTACGAACCGAACTCGTACGGCGGGCCCGTCCAGACCGGGACGCCGCTGTCCGCCCCGACACCCGTCTCCGGCCACACCGGCACCCACGAGGCCCCGGCGCACACCAAGGACGACGACTTCTTCCAGGCGGGCGAACTGTTCCGGCTGATGTCCGAGGACGAGAAGGGGCGGCTGGTGGACACCATCGCCGGGGGCCTGTCCCAGGTGACCCGCGACGACGTGGTCGACGCGAACACCGCCCACTTCCGCGCCGCCGACCCGGAGTACGGCGCGCGCGTCGAGGCCCGGGTCCGCGAACTGCGCGAGGACTGAGGGGCGTTCGGCCTCCCGCGACGGCGGAACGCCGCAGGTGAACGGCCGGTACGCCGCGACGGCGGGTACCGGCCGGCCGCCGGACGGTCACCGCCCCCGGCCCCCGCTTCCAGGGGGGCGGCCGGTGCCGGTGGGCCGTCACCGACCTGCGGAGATCGGCGTGAAAGGGCCCCGGGCAGAGGGTTTCGGAGGGACCATGGAGGGCAGCGGCGGCAGAGGAGCCCCGCTCGGACCGACCTGCCAGGAGCCAGCATGGCCGACAGCGTGCCGGTGCGGTGCCCCACGTGCCGCCGCGAGAACGCCTTCACCCCGCCCACCTTCCCCTGCGCCTGCGGCGCCCCGCTCACGGTGCCCGTGCTGCGCGGCGGCGTCCCCGTCGAGATCGTGCACCGCACCTGGCAGTCCTCCTGGGTGGAGGTGCGCTGCGAGGTCTGCGGACGGCTGGACGAATGGCCGGCACCGGAGAGCGGCTGCCCCTGCGGCACGGTCGTCCGGGTGCCCGTCGCCCCGGTGCCCGCACCGCCGCCCGGTGTCCGCGCGCCGGAGCGGCAGGAGACGGTCCCCGCCCCGGGCGCGGTGGTACGGCCGGTGTTCCGGCCGGTCACCATCCGTACCGCCCGTGACTGTGTCACCGCCGCCGCGCAGTATCTGAAGTGGCTGGGTTTCACGGACGTGGCCCGCACTCATGAGCGCACCGCCTCCGGCGTGGACCTGCGCGGCACCGGGGTCGTCGCCCAGGTCGACCCGACGACGCGGTCCACCGCGGTACGGGAGATCGAGTGCGTCTGGCTCAACGGCCTCCAGGCCTCGGCCGTCGCGGTCTTCTTCTCCCTCGCCGGATACGCCCGCGACGCCCGTGCCCGCGCCGACGAGCTGTTCCTGCCGCTGTTCGTCATGGACCTCACCGGCACCCCGCAGCCGGTCAACGACCCGGCGGACGAACTGATCCAGTACGGCGCGCGGGGGCGGTGACGCCCCCGCGGGGACACTGACGGCGAAGCACCTCAAGCACGGCAAAGCATCGATACGGGACGAACGCGTACCCTTGTCCTACGCGTACCTCTCCACGGAACGCCCAGTGTTCACCGGGACACCGCGCTCCCTCCACCCGGCGTGACGAACACCAGGCACGGGCTCCGTCAAGTCCTCCCCATGGGGTGGTCAGGGGCCCGGTCGCACGGTCCGGGACGGACCAGGGCGGGCGGCACCCGCGTGCACCCCAGGGCATGTTCGATTTACGGAGACATGGTCACGGATGGCGAACCCTTGACCGGGACGGGCCATCTGTCCGGGCGGATGTCCGCAGGGCATCCGCACCACCGGCGTCGAAAACCGAGGCTTGCCGATGTCTTCCCTGCTTGCCCCCCGAGACCTGCCGGAGCCCGGCCCCGCGGCGGCCGTGTACCGCGCAGCGCCCCCTCCCCCGCCCCGCACCCTCGTCGACGTGCTGGAGGCCACCGCCGCCGCCCATCCCACGGCCGCCGCCCTCGACACCGGCACGGACGTCCTCGACTACCGCACCCTGCGCGACGAGGCCGCCCGCCGGGCCGCCCGGCTCACGGAGCTGGGCATCGGCCCCGGCGACCGGGTCGGCGTCCGCGTCCCCTCCGGCACCGCCGAGCTCTACCTCACCGTCCTGGCCGTCCTGCACAGCGGCGCCGCCTATGTCCCCGTGGACGCCGACGACCCCGACGAACGGGCCGCCACCGTCTTCGCGGAGGCCGGGGTCCGCGCCGTGGTGGGCGCAGACGGCCGGGCCGAACGCCGGGGCGAGGGGGGCGGAAGGCCCGACGGGCGCGCCCCGGCGCCGGACGACGACGCCTGGGTCATCTTCACCTCCGGGTCGACCGGCACCCCCAAGGGCGTCGCCGTCACCCACCGTTCCGCCGCGGCCTTCGTCGACGCCGAGGCCCGGCTGTTCCTCCGGGACGGCGGGCCGCCGCTCGGCCCCGGGGACCGGGTACTGGCCGGGCTCTCGGTGGCCTTCGACGCCTCCTGCGAGGAGATGTGGCTGGCCTGGCGGCACGGCGCCTGCCTGGTCCCGGCGCCGCGCTCCCTGGTGCGGGCCGGGCACGAGCTGGGCGGATGGCTGGTCGAGCGCGGGATCACCGTGGTGTCGACCGTGCCGACCCTGGCCGCGCTGTGGCCGGACGAGGCACTGGCCCGGGTACGGCTGCTGATATTCGGCGGGGAGACCTGCCCGTCCGCCCTCGTGGAACGGTTCGCCGCCCCCGGCCGGGAACTGTGGAACACCTACGGCCCGACCGAGACCACCGTCGTGGCGTGCGCGGCCCTGCTGACGCCCGGCGCACCGGTCCGTATCGGGCTGCCGCTGGACGGCTGGGACCTCGCGGTGATCGACGCCGACGGGCAGCCGGTGCCGTACGGCGGCGAGGGGGAACTGATCGTGGCGGGCGCGGGAGTGGCCCGCTACCTCGACCCCGCCAAGGACGCCGACCGCTTCCGGCCCAGCACCGTCCTGGGCACGGCCCGCGCCTACCGCACCGGCGACCTCGTCCGCGCCGAACGCTCCGGCCTCGTCCACCTCGGCCGCGCCGACGACCAGGTCAAACTCGGCGGCCGGCGGATCGAGCTGGGCGAGATCGACGCGGCGCTCGGCGCCCTCGACGGCGTCCACGCCGCGGCCGCCGCCGTACGGACGACGCCCGCGGGCACCGAGGTCCTGGTCGGCTA
Organism: Candidatus Streptomyces philanthi; assembly: GCF_059553635.1. Classification (NCBI taxonomy): domain Bacteria; kingdom Bacillati; phylum Actinomycetota; class Actinomycetes; order Kitasatosporales; family Streptomycetaceae; genus Streptomyces; species Candidatus Streptomyces philanthi. The sequence goes on along the minus strand of NZ_JCANQV010000003.1, from coordinate 2,550 downwards.
CGTCGTCCCCCGGGACGGGACGCCCTTCCGGCCCGACCACGCCCGCGGCGCCCTGGCGAACCGGCTGCCGGCCGCCCTCGTCCCCGTCCTCACCGAGATCGCCGCACTGCCCGTCCGCACCTCCGGCAAGGTGGACCGCGACGCCCTGCCCTGGCCGCCGCCCTCCGCCGAGGACGACGACACGGCGGACGCGCTGCCGCAGGGCACCGAGGCGCGGCTGGCCCGGCTGTGGGAGGGGCTGCTCGGCGTCCGGCCCGGCCCCGACGACGACTTCTTCGCCCTGGGCGGCACCAGCCTGACCGCCGCGCACCTGGCCTCCGCCCTCCGCCCGGACCACCCGGGCGTCTCCGTCGCCGACCTCTACCGGAGGCCCGTGCTGCGGGACATGGCCGCCGTCCTCGACGCCCTGGAGCCCTCCGGCGGCACCACCCGCCCGGTGCGCCCGGTACGGCGGCGGACCGGCGCGGTCCAGCTGTGCGTCCAGGCCGCGCTGTCCGGGGTGACGGGGCTGCGCGCCCTGCTCGGCCTGATGGCCGCCGACAACGTCATGGCCCTGCTGAACCCCCGGGTGTGGGAGCCGCACACCTCCTGGTGGGCGCTGCTGGCGGGGTGGCTGCTCCTGATGAGCGCCCCGGTCCGGTTCCTGGTCGGCACGGGCTCCGCCCGGCTGCTGACCCGCGGCCTGGTGCCCGGCGACTACCCGCGGGGCGGCCGGGCCCATCTGCGGCTGTGGGCCGCGGGCCGGGTCGTCCAGGTCTTCGGCGTCCCCGCCCTGCTGGGGACCCCCTGGGCGAGCCGGTACGCGCGGGCCCTGGGCTGCCGCGTCGGCGAGGACGTGGCCCTGCACACCATGCCCCCGGTGACCGGCCTCGCGGAGTTCGGTGACGGCGCGAGCGTGGAGGCGGAGGCCGATCTGGCCGGCTGGTGGCTGGACGGGGAGACCCTGCGGGTCGGTGCCGTACGCGTCGGGGCCGGGGCCCGCGTCGGGCACCGCGCCATGCTGATGCCGGGCGCGGAGGTGGGCCCGGGCGCCGAACTGGGTCCCGGCGCGTGCCTGGACGGCACGGTGCCCGCCGGGGAACGGTGGACCGGCTCGCCGGCCCGCCCCGCCGAGCGCCGGGCGGCGGACACCGCCTGGCCGGACCGGCACCCGCGCCGCACCCGCCGAAGGACCCTCGTCTACGGCCTCTCCCTCGCCGGTCTCCCGGCGCTCCCGGCGCTCGCGGCGGTGCCCGCGCTGGCGGTCGTCTGGCTGGTGCTGCGGGGCAGTACCAGCCTCGCCGGGTCCGCGCTGCGGCTGTTCGGTGCCGCGCCGCTGATCGCGATCGTGGCGATGCTGTCCTGGTCGGCGCTGACGGCCTGCCTGATCCGGCTGCTGGGGCGCGGTGTCCGGCCCGGCCTCCACCCCCAGTGGGGCCCGGTCGCCTGGCGCGCCTGGCTGGTGACCCGGCTCGCCGACGGGGCCCGGCGCAGCCTCTTCCCGCTGTACGCGAGCCTGGTGACGCCGTGGTGGCTGCGGCTGCTGGGCGCCCGCGTCGGGCGGCGCGCGGAGATCTCGACGGTGCTGCCGCTGCCGTCCCTGCTGGCCGCCGACGACTACGCGTTCCTCGCGGACGACACCCTCGTCGCCCCGTACGAGCTGCGCGGCGGCTGGATGCGGCTGGGGACGGCGCGGATCGGCCGGCGGTCCTTCGTCGGCAACTCCGGGATCGTGGGCCCGGACCGCGCGGTCCCCGAGGGCGGGCTGATCGGGGTGCTGTCGGACGCGCCCGAGCACAGCGCGCCGGGGACGTCGTGGCTGGGGCGGCCGGCGATGCCGCTGCCGCGGGTGGCGGCGTCCGGGGACCCGTCCCGTACGTTCGAGCCGCCGCGCCGGCTGGTGGCGGCGCGCGGCGCGGTGGAGCTGTGCCGGGTGCTGCCGCTGATGTGTGCGACGGCGTTGCTCCAGATCCTGCTGGTCGGTCAGGAGACGGCGCTGACCTGGGGCGGGCTGGGGTTCGCGGTGCTGGTGACGGTGCCGCTGGTGCTGCTGACCGCGGTGGCCGCGGGGCTGATCGCGACGGCGGCGAAGTGGCTGCTGGTGGGCCGCTTCCGGCGGGGCGAGCATCCGTTGTGGTCCTCGTTCGTGTGGCGCAACGAGCTGTACGACACCTTCGTCGAATCGCTCGCCGTCCCCTGGATGGCCCGGCACTTCCTGGGCACGCCGGTCCTGAACTGGTGGCTGCGCAGCCTGGGCGCGCGGGTCGGGCGCGGGGTGTGGTGCGAGACGTACTGGCTGCCGGAGACGGACCTGGTCATCCTCGGGGACGGCGTGAGCGTCAACCGCGGGTGCGTCCTGCAGACCCATCTGTTCCACGACCGCATCATGCGGCTGGACACCGTCCGGCTGGCAGCGGGTTCCTCGCTGGGCCCGCACGGCATCGCGCTGCCCGGCACCGATATCGCCGAGCACGCGTCCATCGGGGCGTCGTCGCTGGTGATGCGCGGGGAGAGCGTCCCGGCGGGCACCCGGTGGGCGGGCAACCCGATCGCGGGTGTCCGGGAGCCGGT